>JACDZF010000120.1 GCA_013426795.1 Desulfocapsa sp.
GGGCTTGCGGCCAATGCTCTCTAGGCCGTGAAGGACTTCCAGAATTTGCTGAGTTCAACGGCCACCACCACACCCCAGAGGAGAATGGAGATACCTGTGGCCGCCGCAGATATGTCCTTGATGACTTTTATTTTCTCGTTTTCCCTGGTCTCGATGAAATCACAAAGGGCCTCAATGGCGCTGTTGAACATTTCAGCGATGAGCACCAGTCCGGTGGCTGCCATGAGGAGAAGAAAATCAATCCATTGGCGGAGAAAAAAACAGGACAGGAGCATTAACAGAGAAAGATAGACCTTGTAGGCAACGCTGAAATCATAGCGGATGGCATAGCGCAGGCCGGAAAGGCAGACCTGAACCTTGCGAATTGGATGGTACCCCTCTTCTCCCTGACCGAGAAATTTGTTTCGCACCGTGAACACTCCTTTCTAGCTTGATCTTTATAAATAATATTCAATGGTTGCAGTCAATAAGACTATTTCCCCTGGAGCCATGGAAAGGAGAGGATCACAAACCGCACCGCTGATACAATGAGGGCAGCCAACACCATCCCAGCCACGACATCAGAAATGTAGTGCACCTGAAGGTAAACCCGTGAATATCCCACCATGCCGACGAGAAGCAGGCTCAAGAGGGCAAAAAGGCCTGCCCAGAGAGGTGGCAGGGTCTGAAACGCGATCAGGGTGACCGACAGGAAAAAGGCCGTGGCCTGGGCTGTGTGCGCGCTGGGGAATGACCAGTCAGAGGGCATCGCCACGAGGAGTTCGGTGGTCAATGGTCGCGGTCGGCGAAACATCAACTTCGCCCCATGGACGGAAAGAATGGTGATCAGCAAACTGAAACTGATCAACAGTGCCTGCCCGGATTTACCAGACCAGAGCAGCAGGAGACAGAGCAGCCCGGAGAGGGGCAACAGAAGATAGAGCGAGCCGAGCCAGGTTATCGATGTAAAAAAGAAGTCCATGGAAGAGTGAGCGCAGGTGGCATCTTTTTAAATTATTGAGGTTTTCCAGCTAGTGAGCCAGTTCTTCAACTATCAGTAATTCCATTTCTCAATCAAGCGTTCACTTCGTCGAATGCGCTCCGTCGCTCCTCACCGTTCGTATTGTACTGCCTCGTCGCGACTCGCTTTTCTCCTCGTGTACATCTTGATCTAGAAATGGAATAAGCTCGCCCGGAGGCAACCGCAAGACCATCCAAGAGAAAAAGGTTCAGAAGGGAATCCTTCTGAACCTTTTTTGTTCCAGGCATCGGGCTGGGGGGGATTTCCATAAACGCGGACAATCCATGCACCCCTTAAAAAAACAGCCGCATGAACAGCAGGCTACTTCTTCCCTTTACCTTTTTTCGACCCTGAATCCTTCCCATCAGCCGTCAAGGGACAGTTCGAACAGTGAACGCCTTTTTTTTTAAATTTCTGACAGCATTTTTTTTTGAGCTTTTTTACTTCACCCATGGACAGACCTCATGCCTATTTTTTTTCCGGGGCAGGGGCTGCGGCTGGGGCTGGAGCGACGGGCTCCTTCTCAACACCAATAAGCTCCACATCAAACAGGAGAACGGAATTGGGCTCAATGACCGGCGGTGCTCCCTGCTCGCCATAGGCAAGGGCGGAAGGAATTGCCAGTTTGAACTGGGAGCCCACATCCATCAGCTTCAAGGCCTCACTCCAGCCGGGGATAACCTGATCCACGCCAAAAACGGCGGGCTCACCACGTTTCCGGGAGTCATCAAAGACCGTCCCGTCAACAAAGGTTCCGGTATAATGGACCTTGACCTGATCTCCGTCCTTGGCCTTTTCGCCATTGCCTTTTTTCACAATCTCATACTGCAAACCACTCTTGGTGACTTCAACCCCTTTTTTATCTTTATTCTTGGCAAGATAGTCATCACCGGCCTTTTTATTCTTGGCCTGCATCTCTTTTATCTGAGCTGCCTGCTTGGCCTGCATCTTGGCCGCGAACTCTTTTTGCACGGTGGCCACTTCTTCCGGGCTCAAGAGCTGCTTGTTCCCCTTAAAGGAATCGGCAACCCCCAGAATTAAGCGATCATAATCAATATCGTCCTTCATCCCTTTAAAATAGGTGCCCACATCAAGGCCCATGCTGTAGCTGAGCTTGTCCTTAAAGGTCTTCAGCTCGACCGTGGACTTTGCCTTCTCCGCCGCGAATCCCAGGGCCGGTAGCAACAACAGGGCCGTTATGGAAAATACCACCAATCTTTTCATCATCTTCTCCTTTATAAAGTTAATTTTTACCACACGATTGAACCAGACAACAAAAAACACATACGCACTTCATACCGCAAAAAACACTCTTTTGCAAAAAGGAACTGAGACCCGCAAAAGTGGCCATCGCCCTACAAAACCACCAGGGTAATTCCGGGATTCCCCTTATTCAAATGGACATTCTCGGCCAGCAGGGGAAACCGGCGCAGCAGGTCACGGGTCGGGCCCGATCTCTGCCTGAAATCCTCTCCGGCAATAAAGGTATTGATCTCCCCTCTGGCCTTGAGATACTCCAGCACCTTTCTGCACTCCACCTTGATGGCGCCACCCTTGCCGCTAGAGCCATAGCCATGGATAACGGTGAGGACCCGCAGATTCTGCCGCCGACCATTTGCCAGCTCCAGTGCCAATCTCCGCAGAGCCGCCTCCACAAAGGGCCGTCCCGCTTCCAGATTCACCACCTTGTGCCAGATCCCGGCCACGCGAACGGGAGAACCCTGGCCCCTCTCTGATAAGGCGGCGAGCGCAATACCAGCCCCCAGAGAGACCTCCTGTTTCCCTTCGCAGTAAGGACAGATCTCCATACCCTGATCAATGTCATTGCCGCATACCTGACAGGGAATCATCGCGCCGGCCACGTCCTTGCCTACACCCTTCGCACCGTAATCACCGAGTCCAGCTGGCGCAAGTGCTGCTGCAACAGTTGCAGATGTTCAAGATCGGCGATCTCGAGGGTGATCTGCAACTCCACGGTACCGGCTGGGGTGATGCGGGTGGGGATACCGAGAATATTGGCGTCATGGGCATTAATGGCAGCACTGATGGTGGCCACTATGCCGCGCCGGTTTTCAGCGGTCACCAGGATCTCCACCTGATGCTGGGTCTTCTGGGTGCCGGACCAGGAAACGGCTATCCATCGCCTGGGGTCGGTGGCGAGCAGCAGTTCACAGCTTGCCTTATGCACCGCAATGCCCCGGCCCGTGGTAATAAAACCAATAATGGGATCACCCGGCACCGGATGGCAGCACTGGCTGATTTTCACCAGCATATTGTCGATCCCGTCAATGGTGATGCCGGATTCGCCGCCATGGGCCCCGAACTTCTGCTGGCTGACCATCTGGGCGGCAAGCTCCTGCGGCGTCAGTTCAACGGGCAGAGCCTTGTCCTCCCGGTATTCCGGGGGCTGAAGGGCCTTGACCAGAACCTGCACCGTCACCACCCCGGTTCCCACCTTTGCCAGCATTTCATCCAGAGAGTTGCAGCGCAGCTCCTTCAACAGCACCTTGATATGGCCCGTCTTGACCATCTTTTTCAGGGTGGTCTCGTAGCGCTTGAGCTCACGCTCACAGATCTCCCGGCCAAGTTGCAGGGCGTGCTCCCGCTCTTCCCGCCGCAACCAGGAACGAATCCTCACCCGGGCCCGGCTGGTCTTGACCAGATCCAGCCAGCCCCGGCGCGGACGCTGGGTCTTGGAAGTAATAATCTCGACAATATCGCCGTTTTTTATCTCATATTTCAAGGGCACAAGGCGATCATTGACCTTGGCCCCCACGCAATGATCGCCGACCTCGGTGTGAATGGCGTAGGCAAAGTCGATGGGACAACTCCCCAGGGGGAATTCTTTCACCGCCCCGCCCGGGGTCAGGGCATAGACCTCCGGGGTCATGAGTTCGGCCTGGACATTGTCCAGGAACTCCTTGGGATCCTCCACCTCCTGGAGCGTGCTCACCAGCTTTTTCAGCTCCCGGAAGAGCTTGACATCACTGCTTCGTATCTTCTGCCCTTCCTTGTAGGCCCAGTGCGCCGCAACCCCCTCCTGGGCAGTGCGGTCCATGTTGTCGGTGCGAATCTGAATCTCGATGAAGTTGTTTTCCGGGCCCACCACCGTGGTATGCATGGACTGATAGTTATTGGCCTTGGGGGCGGAGATAAAATCCTTGATCCGGCCCGGAACCGGCTTCCAGTTTTCGTGAACCACGCCCAGGGCCGAGTAACATTCCTCCACCGAGTGGACAATGATGCGGAAGGCCACATTGTCATACACCCGCTCAAAGGGGATATTCTGGGCAATGAGTTTTTTATAAATGGAATAGATATGCTTGGGCCGCCCGATGATCCGCAGCGGGAAGATATTATTGTCGGCCAGTTTATCCTGTAAGATATGAATCACATGATCAACGTAGGCCTGCCGCTCGGTGAAGGAATTGTCCAGCTTGGTACTCAACTCACGATAGGCCTCGGGATAGAGATACCGGAACGACAAATCTTCAAGCTCCCGCTTCATCCAGTCGATCCCCAGCCTGCTGGCCAGAGGCGCATAGAGATCCATGGTCTCGCGCGCGGTCTCCAGTCGATAGGTGCTCTCCGTGCAATCGAGGACACACATATCCTGGAGTCGGTCGGCAAGCTTGACCAGCAGCACCCGGATATCGGCGGCAATGGCGAGAAGCATCCGGCGCACGCTCTCGGCCTGATTGGCCAGCTGGTTGTTATAGCGGATGCTGGTTATGCGACTGCACCCGGCCACGATATCCGCCACACCCTTGCCAAAGTCCCTGGCCAGCTCTTCAACCGTTACCCCCTCCTTGAGCACCCCATGCAGCAAACCGGAAACAACCGTATCCAGGTCAAGATTCATGGCGGCAAGGGTGGATGCCACCTCAATGACATGCTCCTGATAGGGACTGCCTGAAAAATGCTTTTTTCCGGCGTGCACCTTGGAGACTAACTCCCAGGCCTTATCAATGGGTTCCAGATCGACATCCTGGAGATAGCCCCTGGCGATGGTCTTCAGGGCCACAATATTCTGGAGAAAGGGGGTCATGGCAGGTTCTGTTATTCCAGGACTTGACTGGCCGCTCCGGCAATCTGATCCAGCAGATAGCCAACGACCTGGTCGGGGGGAAGCTCCACCGTCACTCCATCGGCGCGATGGCGGATCTCAACCACCCCGTCTTTGCCCAGACGCGTCCCCACCGTCACCCGAAAGGGAATCCCCAGCAGATCCGCATCCTTGAACTTGGACCCCGGGCGCTCATCACGATCATCAAGGAGCACATCCACCCCTTGGGCCAGCAACCGGCCATAGAGGGACTCCGCCGCCGCCGTGATCTGCGCGTCCTTCAGCCCGAGATTGAGCAGGATCACCTGCACCGGGGCAATGGCCAGCGGGAAGATAATCCCGTTCTCGTCATGGTTCTGCTCGATGGCCGCCGCCACAATGCGGCTCACGCCTATGCCGTAACAGCCCATGATCATGGGTTTTTCCTGACCATCATGATCCTGAAACAGCGCCCCCATGGCCTCGGAATAGACCGTGCCCAGCTTGAAGATATGACCCACCTCAATCCCTTCAATCTGGCCGAGGGTCCCGCCGCAGCGCGGACAGGGGTCATCGTCGGCAATCTGGCGCAGATCACCGATGGCGTCCGCTGCAAAATCACGGCCCATATTCACATTCTGGAGATGATAGTTTTTTTCACCACCGCCCACCACACAGTTGCGCAGGGCCGCCACTTCCCAGTCGGCCACCACCATCACCTTCCTCGCCTTGAGCCCGACAGGCCCAAGGTAGCCGGTGGGGACTCCGGTAAGATCAAAGACCTCCTGGTCGTCGGCGAGGATCACATCCGATGCCCCCAGAAGATTCTTGAGCTTCACCTCCTGCACCTCCCGATCACCCCGCACCAGCACCGCCACCGCCCGGCCCTGCTGCTCTCCCCCCGTCACCTTATAGATCATGGTCTTGACCAGCCTTTCCGGTCCGATCCCTAAGAATTCACACACCGCCGCAACCTTGCGCTTCCCCGGAGTCTCCACCCTGGCAAGATCAGACATGGGCTCGGGATTTTCCACAGGACGAGCCTTGATGGCCGCCTTCTCAACGTTGGCGGCATAGTCGCAGTCCTGACACACTGCCAGGGTGTCCTCTCCGGTCCTCGCCAGCACCATAAACTCATGCGAGAAACTGCCGCCAATGCTGCCGCTGTCGGCCTCCACGGCCCGAAACTGCAAGCCGCAGCGGCTGAAGATGCGCTGATAGGCCCCATACATCTTCTCATAGGCGATGTTGGCAGAGGCATCGTCCACATCAAAGGAGTAGGCATCTTTCATGATGAACTCCCGGCCCCGCATAAGGCCGAAGCGAGGACGAATCTCATCCCGGAACTTGCTCTGGATCTGATAGAGGTTGAGGGGGAGCTGACGATACGAGCGCACCTCGCCCCGCACCAGATCGGTAATCACCTCTTCATGGGTCGGCCCCAGGCAGGATTCGCGGTCATGGCGATCCTTGAAGCGAAGCAATTCCGGGCCATACTTCTCATAGCGTCCGGTCTCCCGCCATAAATCCGCCGGCTGCACCATGGGCATCAGCAGTTCCTGGGCGCCGGCCCGGTTCATCTCCTCACGGACAATGCGCTCCACCTTGCGGATGGCGGCCAGACCAAAGGGGAGATAGGTGTAAACACCGGCGGTGAGCTTCCGAATATACCCGGCCCGCAGCATCAATCGATGGCTGACCACCTCGGCCTCCGCCGGAGTTTCCTTCAATGTGGGGACAAAAGCTTGAGAATAGCGCATGGATTTTCCCGATCCTTTGGTAAAAAATAGTGGAAGTGAAAGAAGAGAAAGGGGCATCCTGCTTACTTGACAGCAGGCGCTCCCATCTCCTCTTCGATCTGTTTCAACTCCTGGAGAAAGACCGCAAGCAACTCGTCTTCCTTGACCTTTTTATAAAGCTGCCCTTTCTTGAAAATGATCCCCACCCCGTTGCCCCCGGCAACCCCGATATCCGCCTCTTTCGCCTCACCGGGGCCATTGACCACGCAACCCATGACCGCCACCTTGATGGGCGCCGTCATGGTCTGCACATAGCGCTCCACCGCCTCCGCCAGGGTAAAAAGATCGATCTGGGTGCGGCCGCAGGTGGGGCAGGAGATAAGCTCCGGGCCGCGTTCTCGAATCTTGAGGGATCGCAGGAGTTCAAAGCCGACACGAATCTCTTCCACCGGATCACGGGTCAAGGAAATTCGAAAGGTGTCGCCAATCCCCTGATGGAGCAGGATGCCAAGGGCAACGCTGGACTTGACGGTGCCAGCAATCAGGCCGCCGGCCTCGGTGACCCCGAGATGGAGCGGATACTCCGTCTTTTGCGCCAGGGCCTGATAGCCGCTCACCGTGGTCAGGGTATCCGAAGATTTGACGGAGATCTTTATCTCATAAAAGCCCAGCTCCTCCAGCAGCCGGACATTACGGAGGGCGCTTTCAATCAGGGCGGCAGGGTTTTCAGGGCTGGGATAGCCATGGATCTTGAGCAGATCCTTTTCAATGGAGCCGCTGTTGACCCCCACCCGGATGGGCACCCCGTGGGCCTTGGCGGCATCCACAACACGGGCCAGCCTGGCCCCGCCGCCCAGATTGCCGGGATTAATGCGGATGGACTGGGCGCCATGCTCCATGGCAGCCACGGCCAGACGATGATCGAAATGAATATCCGCGATGAGGGGAATGGAGATGGCGGCACGAATTCCGGTGATGGCCGCCGCCGCCTCCTGGTCAAGGACGGCCACCCGGATCAGTTCGCAGCCCGCCTGTTCCAGCCGGTGAATCTGGGCGACGGTGGCCGCCACATCCCTGGTATCGGTGTTGGTCATCGACTGCACCGTAATGGGGCTGCCGCCGCCCACCGGGACGCCGCCGATGGTTATTTTCCGCGTCTGCTGCCGTACAATCATGTCCATTTCCCCTGGTATTTCCCCGGCCCTGTGGATGAAACAGGCAGCGACACTGCTCCCCCTTCACTGACAGATGCGCCGATGGCCCCGTTGTCCGCTGTCCTCGCCCCCGCCACCGGAGCAAGAAATCATCCTAGCCCTGTTCCGCCGCCGCTCCCAGACTCAACTCCGCATCGGAGGCCCGCACATACAAAGGCACGGCCGCGGCAAGATCGAGACACTGATTGTTTCGCAGCATCTCCCCGGCCAGCAGGCCAAGGGCACCGGCATTGGGATACTGAAGGGCGATGGGCGCAGCGATGAACCAGTCGGCGAGGGCCGCACGCCAGAGATCACCATAGGCCATGACCGCGTCTCCCACAAAGAGCACCGGTTGCGCTATTTCAGCCGCCAGCCGCTGCGGGCTGAGCACTCGAATCGCCCCAAGCCGACGGGGAATTCCATCGGGGTCAGGCCGATAAAAACAGGCATAGACCTCTTTTTTGCGGGCATCCAGGACGGCACAGATCAATCGATCACCGGTGCAGTTCAGGGCCAGGGC
>JACDZF010000121.1 GCA_013426795.1 Desulfocapsa sp.
ATGTGAAATATACCAGCCATGATGTTAGCACATAAGGCGTACAATGGCAAGTTTCTGTGACAAAATCAGGAGTTCTACCGGTTACGATTTGAAGAACATTTGACAGAAGGCCACAAACAGACCCACTGGCGCGGCCAGCAGGAGCAAACTTCCCACGCAGCCGCCCTTGTCGCCACCGCCATCCTGCTGTTTGCGAACTTCTTTTTCGCATTCCTTGTACATCAGGTAATCCATGACATCGTCTTTATCAAAGATCTTGTCGTGATCGTCGTACGGCATGGCTGGTTATCTTTGGTTGATGAGTTTATTCAAGGATTTCCAGATTAAGGGCTTATCTCCCTTGCCGTCCTTAATTTTCCAGGTCGTGAACTTCTCACGCAATTTTTTCAAGGCCGGAAGGGGCAAAGATTCCATGGCAGCCCCTGCCTTTTCTGCGTTTTTCCATGCACCCCAGTCGACAAGTTTTTCAATCTGCTCTACGGCTGTCTGTTCTTCGGGGGAGAGGTTGTCGGATATTGGACTGGTGACCGCAATTAGAGGGTTCCAGACAATTCCCGCAGGTTTGAGCCAATCAGCCACCAGTTTATCCCTTTCTTCTTTCCATTTTTTTTGATTGGTCTTTCTGATACGATGAGCTGCTTCTTTAACAGACCAGCCTACTTCAGCCTGAACTTGATGTTTTTTAAGATCATTGTTGTCCAACAGTTGCTTCAGTTCTCCCCAATCATTGACAAGCTCAATTTTGCGGACAGCGGGACGCCAGGGATATTTTTTTTGTTCTTCATCTTCCTGTTGCTTACGTAACCAACCCTGAACCTTCTCTGGCTCATCCTTGGCGATGACTACAAACCGGCCAAAACCAAGAGCAGTCTTGGCACCCATGCCTTCTTCGCTGATGGCGCGGTGCAGGTTTTTTTGGATGACAGATTCCAGTTTTTTCTGATTCTTTTCCTTCGCCGATTCAAGAGGTTGGCGCAGCAGCAGACGAAAGACAAAGTCAGCGCCGGATTTGACCACCATAAATTTGACTGGATTGGGACTCTGGTCTTCGGTGGGGCCACGCTCTCCGCTATAGTACTTCATGAAGTGGGGGTTCAGGATTTCTTCGCTAAGGGGTGGCGGGGCGAGCGGATAGGCGTCCAGTACCACCAGTTGCCCGGCCAGAGAATTCTTTTTTTCTGAAAAACCAAAGAGAGCTTTACTGGCGTCGTCTTCCTGCCAATGTTGTTCGATTTCTTTGGTATCTTTGTTCCGCTCTTCCCTGACAAGGCCTTGGGAAATGAGCACATCCAAGTCCTGCCAGTTGCCGATATCATCAAACAGGCTGTTGATGATATGGGCCATCCGCAACACCCCCTTCTGGCTGGAAGCCGGGATATAGGGCATACCGCTGGTGTGGTCGAGAACCATGCCGGTTTCAGTTGGGTGCGTCATGCCCAGCCCCGAGATAAAGGACGAAGTGAGCCGGGCATGAACGATGAATGACCGCCATCCCGCCTGCTCCATGGCCTTACAGTATTTGGCTTGCTGGAGATGGCGTTTCTTGAGGAGTTCTTCCGCCTGTTTTGATGATTTCCCATAACTGTCAATCAATGGCTGTTTATTCCGTTTGGCAAGGGGTTCGCACCCATCAAAATCCAGCCATTTATTAAAAACCAGCCCGAAATTGGCAGAGGCGTCCTTATTGGCTTCAAGCGCGTTGTTTATTTCCTGCGATACGAGTCTCATATTCCTTCCTCAAATAAGGCTGCATTAGCGTACCGTTTCAGCCATTCCAGCATGGCCAGGGTTTCCCTCTGGGCCTGGAGATATTGGGTTTGAGGCATTTTGCTGATTTGGGCGAGGATGTCAACTCGAAGCTTGGAATGATCAATCAATTTTCTGTTAACCAGCCAGATTGCGATGATTTCGAATGCAGCCAGGTGCTTATCTTTTCCTTTGGCCAGTAAAAATGCCAGGGTCTGGCCAAAGCCGTTCTGCAAAATCATGGACGGAAGTCCGGCTGAAAGTGCCTTGAAATCAGCACGACTACAAGCCAATATTTTCAACCTTTCCAGACAATAGGCTGCCCGTTGTTGTCCAAGTGTTACGCGCATAAGGCACCTCCTCTCTTCCAATCAAGTTGGAAGATGCCACGACCAAGAGTCAGGTCGCCGCCCATCTGGATATGGGTTGCGGCAGCATCCTGCACAGCTTTTTTTAAGGTTTCCATCATGATGGCACTGCTGTCTTCGGCCCGTTCTTCACCGAAAAAAACCACGGTATAGAGGACGCTGTCTGCTGGGAGCAATTCCTGGTACCGAAGGGAGCCCTCCTGGGTGGTGCCTGATGCGGAATCAATTTTGATCTGGGCCTGCACTTCGGTGGCAGTCTCCATGAGGAAAGAAAAATGATCGTCCGGAATCAGCACCAATCGATCAACTTCCGGGGCCAGTTTCCCGAAAACCTCAACGACTTCTGGCCATCCTCCATCCTGAGCAGTCAGGCAAAGATCTTCCAGGATTAAGTCCCCCTTCAGCTCCCCTTTAATCAGTCCGTATGAGTCGGCAGTTATAATTACCTGACCAAGGCCGTTCATTGATGCTCCGGTCAGCGCCAGATCGCGGGCCAGACGTTTGAGCAAAGCCGGGCAGACTACCCAGACAAAAGGCGCCAGGTTGGAACGAACCGGAAAGGCCAGCAGTTTGGCGTCGGAAAAGGCGATGGCTCCGGCCTGTGATTTGTCGGCATCAGATTGTCCGAAGACCAGCTTTGCCAGATCCAGGGCGCGAGCCTTTTTCTCACCGGTGACCAACTTGTCGATGTCCAAATCCTTGAGCATCCAGACCCGTTCGCAGTGGTCCCGGAAGGCGCCCTTCACGCCTGATGCCTGGATATGGGGCCAGCCGGTGTGCCGTTCACGCTGGATGGGCAGATCCACCGCGCCGGTGGCGGAACCGGCCCCGGCATGAACCGGTGAGATGGCATGGAGTACACAGATTTCCGAATCTTGTTGCAGGTACATTGTGGCATTCTCCTTAAAGGTAAAAGGTTTACGGCAGCTTGGCCGGATCCTGTCTGTTGTCAAAGATGGCATGAATCACGATTTCTTCCCTTTCAATGGTGTAGAATATGGCAAAAGGGAAACGACGGATCAGGGCTCGACGAAAAATTTTGTGGTGTTCGGTAAAGAGACGGGGCATTTCAATGATCGTGGCTATACTTGCTTCCACACAATCAAGAAACTCAAAACCAAGACCGTATCGTTGGGCTTCGTACCAGGAAAAGGCAATCTCCAGGTCGTCTTTGGCTCTACTGGTGTATCGGAGTCTCATGGGTGTTTCGTCCTGAGTTTGTTATGTGTTTCCTGCCAGTCGTGCAGTTCCATCCCTCCCTGCTGGTACTGGCTGTATCTTTTCTCAAGTTCATTTTTTTGCCATTCCGGCAAGGGTACTTGGGCGCTTTCCCTGGCAATTGAGTCCCAAATATCCTGAGTGAGGATCAGTTTTTGTGTGACTGTAAGTCTGTTAATTTCGTCGTTGAGCTGTTTTGGATCCATCATTTTCTCCTTATATCGGTAATAGTTGACTGTTAAGCTGTTTGCTGCTGGAGAGAAACACCGTGCCGGAGGGGAGCCAGGCCTTCATTGGCTTGTGAAAGCGTTTTGCCATATCCCAGCCACCGACGCGCAGCAGCTTTCCGGAAGTGCGTGGGCTGGCTGCAAGCTCTTGCGACAAGCTGCAAAGCTCCAGTGGGCCAAGAGCCAGCAGGAGACCAGGCGCTTCGCTTTCCGGCAGCGTAAGGTCTGGAAGCAAGCGATAGCGGCAAACCCGTTGTTCGCCACCGAGCTGAACGATGCCAACAGTTTCCAAAGGAACCTGGTGGGGCGAATGGATACAAGTGACAAGCCGCACCCCGCTCCGCATGCGGATATGGGCCGCGCTGTAGAGATGGCCTTCCTTGGCCGTCCGTTGCGGGGTCATGATGGCCAGGCCGGTTCGCTCTTCCCTGTCAAAGAGGGTTGAAACGGGCAGGATGGCGGGTGTATTTTTCTTAAGATTACCTGCTTCTTTCACAAACGAGATTGCAGCCTTTCCTGTTTTTGCCATGGCGGCAAAGGCCGTGCTGGTGGCCCAATAACCGCTCAGGGTTTTCATGTCACTGCCTTCCGGTTGATGGACCCAGAATGGCTGCCTGACGGAGCCGGTTAATCCCAGCCTTCCAGGGGTCAGGGGTGAGGCAGCCTGCAATGGATATTCTTTCCCCCATTGCATTTTCTCCGGCTCAGGTAGGTCCGCATACCAGTGGGCAGGGGCCGGCAGCAAAAGTGCGTTGTCGGTCATGAAAAGTGGGCCGGTCAGAGAGAAGCCCGGAGTATTGGGTTGGCCAAGGATAGGAAAATCCCGCAGCGAAGCAGCCGGATTTTTGACATAGTTTGCCGGTACAATGTTATGCTGCCGCATGATGGCGGTACGAATAGCGCCGATGATGGTCGCGGGCATGGGAGGAAACATGGTGTCAACTTCATGATTTTCCCCTGCTTCCATGGATTCACCACCCCTGAAAAACAGGGTGTCCATAGGCTCGATTTCAATCCAGGTTGTCTTCTTCATATTGATTCTCCCTGCCTGTGGCAATGTCCGATAAAGTTTGCGACAATGATGGATTCCAGCGGCAGGCTTCCATCGCCACTCTTTCGGTTGATCAGAGCGGCAACATGACCGGCAAGCTTTTGGAGTTGTTCCTTTTTCTCATCTGGTGACAGATCGGCGTTCAAGCCGGAACGATCAAGTTGTTTGGCAATGAATGTGCCGAGTTGCTCCGGTTGGTTGTCTACCAGTGCCAGCAGACCATCCTTGAAAGTGGTCAGCCGATAGGCCAGGGAGGAACTCATCGCTGTCTTCTCACTGGCTTGCAAGGCATCCGCCGTGGCCAGGAAGTGGTCAAGAAGCGTCTCACCGTCTTTTTCTTCCTGCCACCTTGCCATGAAAATCCGACCACCTCCGGAACGCTTATCCACTTCGAGGGCAAAACCGTTCCGTCCGCCTTCGTTTTTGGCCATCTTCAGCAACTCGTGGGCACGATTCATAACCCGGCCCAGCGGTTTTTTATGGTGGGCGATCATGATCCCGGCAGAGATGGAAATGCCATCCCCACGGCCGAGATGCAACCCAAGCTTACTGATAGCTTGTGGATGCCATTCTCCGCTGATGGGGGTTGATTGCTGTCCGGTTTGGGTTGCGATAAAGCCTAAGCTGTAAGCCTTGGCGATTTCCCTGGCAGCCTTCAGTGCCGTGGAAGCTGGCAGAACGGCGCAGACATCATCGCCACCTGCGTAAAGCAAACGGCCATTGTGTTCTTTGATGATATGGGGCACAGTGAGCAGGGAAAAATCGCCCAGGGCCTCGGAGATAGCGGCATGAACAGCCGGTGAAATTATTCGTTTTTTTGCCAGCCATTCCTTCCAGAATTTTTTGAATTTCTGATCAAAGTTGCCAGTGAGACGGTCAACAAGATCGGGGTGCAGCACGCTCTGCCAGGTGGCTGCTAGGGTCTCGCCGTTGATCAGTTTCCCCATCTTGTCGCCGTCCATCATCAGGATGGCGTAATATTTATGGACATCTTGGATTTTGTGGTCACGAAAAATGTCCCGTGCCGCAGATTTTTCCTTTTCATCAATTCCGGTGATTTCATATCCCTGGAGCTTGGTGCTCTCCGGCTCGTTGAATTCATGATACCACTGGGCAAGTTTCTTGAAGCGATCTTTTTCCTCAAACACCGACCATGCCCCGGCAAGAGAGACTGCCTTGGGATCGTCAAGACTGTTGACACGGGATTGCAATTGTCGCCACCAATCATGAAGGGCCATTTCCGTGGTGGATGGAAATGCCTCCGCCTTCTCGAACATCTTTTGCAAGGGATGACCGTTTATTTGTTTACAAACCCTGTAGGCAAGACGTTTTACTAACCCAAGGGCACAAAGCCTTTCGTTTTTTCCAAAATCTGACTCCTCAAACTTATTTCGAACATCCTTCCAGAAAGGGTCAGCGGAAGGCTTGGGATTCTTCCCACATTCTGCCTGATAATGCAAAATTTCAAATTCGCCGAACAGATCGCACTTGATTCCGTCTTCAGGAACGCGAATATCTTGCCGCTGTGATTTACCGGCGGCCAGCATGGCCTGGACCAGACGATGACTGACACTGTAGAGCTGGCCTTCGCCGGTGGATTGCCAGAACTCGTTCGATTTTTCCCAGAAGTCAAAGGCCGGGTCGATTGTTTTCTTAGGGAGCAATTCTTCGATGATATTCCGGTCATCGCCCTTGACCAAGGGCACAGCGGCCCAATGATACTCCCAGTAATTGCCAAGCTGGCGCTCGAATTGTTCTTTGATATAAGAATCCTCCCGACCAATAGTTTTTTCCAACTGGGTCAGGGTGGCAGTGCTTAATTCCAGCCAGGCAGCCCTGATTGCCTGTTCAATAACGACTGCGGTTTCTGCTTCCTTACCTGTTGGCACCAGGCAGACAAACTTGTTGGGAAATGAGGCGACACCCGATTTGTCTTCCCCGCCGCCAAGCCATTCTTCTTCCATGCCCCATTCTCTGAGCAGGCCGTCGATTAATGGCTGGCCATGCAGGCTGGGATAGACTATATGATCGGCGCCAAATCGCTGGATTATCGCCTTGATCCCCTCGAAGGCCAGCCAGGACAGGATGATGGAGCCAGACCAGTAATCGCGTAATTTGCGGGCACGACCGACAAAGTCCTGTACCGGAGTCAGGGCAAAGACCATAAGGCTGGCCTGGTTTTGCCCTGACAGCTTCATTGATGATGCCAGGGCGGAGACTAGTCCGCTATGCTGCCAGATGGAATGATCCGGCAGGCGGGTGTCAGCGGGAAGACGATGCCATAGGCCACCTAGCCCACCGACGTTTTTCTGAGCCAGACGTCTACGCAGGAGAAAATAGAGGTAATGGGACCGGGCCGGAGCAAAATGCTCTTCATTACCCTGGTAGCCTTTCTTTTCGGAGAGCCCTTGCCCGCTGCCTGCCTTGCATCCCAGATCCTCTTGCAGCAAAGCCCGCATTTCGGCGGCAATTTTAGTTGTGGCTTGTTTGCCATCGGTTAAATCCGATGGCAGAACGAAACGCAAACTGCCGTCTTTTCCAATGGGATGAGTGATTTGCGGCGATGTGCAGAAATTAATGGCGCCATTTTTTGTCTCGTCACCTGCAACATATCCAGGCAGAGTGGCCCTGTCCATACCTGACGCGATAATGTCGGCCTTTTGGTACTCTTCCTTGCTGAGCGATGAACCGACCAGACCGGCAGCAGCCAGAAGCTCGTTGGCACGCTCCTCATGACCTGGGATATGGATGGCCTTGTCTGGTGGATCGTGGAGAAAAGCCTTGGTCTTGTGGATCCAATAGTCAATGTCCTGTGAAAATTTCCCTTTCATGACCGCTCCCCTTTTATTTCCTGCCGCTGGCAGAGTTTGTCCAGACTGTTGTGGACTTGTTGCCAGATTTGAATCTGCCGCTCTTTACCTCCAGCATCACTGCGCCACATCTCTTTGCTGAACAGGTGCGGCAGGTGGAGGATGTACCCCCTGTGCCCATCAGCTTCTTTGCGTACAATAAGTCGCAAGGCAGAACCATGTCGCCCTTGGTTGCCCCAGTTTTTTACCACATGATTTTTACCAGACGGATACCCCAGAGTGTGACGATCTTGAGGAGAAGCATGCGGACCACCACCTATAAAATGATGTTCCAAACGTACCTGCAAATAAATTTCTGCCAACTCGTTCATGACGCCCTGCCAATCCGCATGGCTTTGTCTGCTGCCCCACAATAACAACTGACTTCCATTGCGGCCAAGTCGGTGCGGGTAATCACGATTGAAACATTTTATCCAGTCAGAACCAAGCTGTTGGAACAAAGCGGAAAAGTCTGTTTTTTGGATTTGATCTCCTGTAACAGAAAAACAACCCCAGCCATTACGGTTTCTTCCTCCTATGGAACCAAATTGCTGAAAGCATCGGATAGTATCTTTTAACGCATTCATGGTGTCCTGTTGACCCGTCAAGACAAGAGTAAACGACTGACCAGGACAAAAGGCTCCCTTTCCTTCATTTTTTAGAATTCCCGCGCCAGTGATTGGTCCGTATCCGAGATAGAGAAATCTGTCTATGTTGACTGGAACTCCACTTTTGTTTTTCACCTCAGGATGGGTGATTTTCTGACCCTTAGGAAAACCATTAGCGGGATAACTCCGCAACTCTCCTGACACCTCCACCGTCACCTGGCTTTTACCGCCCGTCTTTTCATCCGAACTTCCAAAAATGGCGCTTTCTGCTTCGAGCAATTCTGTATGGTCACCATATTTGGAACCATTTGCAACTCGCCACCCAATGTCATTTACTTAAGAACCAAAAACAATTTAAAATATTGTAATTACAACATG
>JACDZF010000386.1 GCA_013426795.1 Desulfocapsa sp.
TGCCGCTGGCCCTCCCGGCGGACCTGACGGCCGGACTGCGGACCTTGAGCCAAGGTGCCGGCGTGACCCTGTTCATGACCCTGCTGGCCGCCTGGGGCAGCCTGCTCGCGCGCTACAGTGGGGAAGAGGATCTCGTCATCGGCTCCCCGGTGGCGGGGCGCACCCACCAAGCCCTCGAACCCCTGATCGGGTTCTTCGTCAACACCCTCGCCCTGCGCCTGGATCTCAGCGGTCGGCCGTCCTTCCGCGACCTGCTGGCACGGGTGCGCAGCGTCTGTCTGGAGGCCTATGCCCACCAGGAGCTGCCCTTCGAGCGGCTGGTCGAGGCCCTGGAGATCCCACGCAACCTGACGCATGCCCCGCTGTTCCAGGTCATGCTCGTGCTGCAGAACACGCCGCCGGCCGTGTTGGACTTGCCGGACCTGGCGGTGCGCCAGGTCGCCACCGACAGCGACGTGGCCAAGTTCGACCTGACCCTGTCGCTCACCGAAGTGGGGGGCACCCTGCAGGGGACGCTCGAATACGCCACCGACCTGTTCGCGCGGGCGACGATCGAGCGGCTGGGCGGGCACTTCGTGCAGCTGCTGCACGCCGCGCTGGCAGCCCCGGAGCGCCCGGTGGGTGACCTGGCGATCCTGTCCGCGCCCGAGCGCCAACAACTGCTGGTCGAATGGAATGCCACCGCCGTACCGCTGCCGCCCGCCGGTGCGGTCCACACCCTCTTCGAGGCGCAGGCGGCACGGACCCCCGCGGCCACTGCCGTGGTCTGCGAGGACACCACGCTGAGCTATGACGAACTCAATGCCCAGGCCAACCGCCTGGCGCATGCGCTGATCGCACGGGGCGTCGGGCCCGAGTCGACGGTCGCCATCGCGCTGGAGCGCTCCCCGGCGCTGATCGTCGCCCTGCTGGCGACGCTGAAGGCCGGCGGCGCCTATGTGCCGCTGGACCCGGCCTATCCGGCCGCGCGGCTCGACTACATGCTGGCGGATTGCGGGGCGCAGATCCTGCTCACCCAGACCAGCCTGCAGG
>JACDZF010000387.1 GCA_013426795.1 Desulfocapsa sp.
AAGACAAATGTAAACTTTTTTCTTTAGGTACAACACCCGATACTCATTTTATTTTTTATGCTCAATATCAATAACTCTGAGTACACCCATAGGAATTGTTAGTTCAAAACTGTTATTATTAACATTCAATTTTTCTTTGCTCAAAATATCATTTACACCAACAACTCCGGCATTTATTTTCACTTTAACCTCTCTATCGGCAGGGTCCATATAACCCTTGTCAATTAAAACAAGCCGTACATGCGTTGCATCAATCCGATTAGCAGTCCATGCAACATCTCCCGAAACCTGCAAAAACATTTTTTCACTTGCTTTTTTTAATGTTTCAATTACATAAGGCGAATACTCTTCCGCGGTATGATTCTCTCCTTTTTCATCAATCCAATTGGCACCATCAGTCAGTAACATTTTATCTGTACCTTTAAATTTTTGAATATCAGCTTCTCCCCACATTATTGGAATCATTCCGAACTGATTAGTAGGCAAGAAATTTACAGCCTGACTTCTGCGACCAGTAGCATAATATCCAAAGTCGTATTCAGGTGTGGGAGCCTGACCCCAAAAGCCCTGAAGTCGTGAGAATACCCATTTCTGGTCATTTATATACTTTCCTGACTTTGACAGTTTTCGAGCCTTCATTTTGTAAAAAGCTGTATTATAGTAATATATAATTTTTGCGCCACCCATTTGGGTGGCGCAAGCCCAAAAAGTTTGTATTTTTGCATATGTTTATACGCAAAAAGAAAAATCGTTCTGGTACTACGAGTTTAGTTGTAGTTGATAAACACAATGGTGTTTATCGTGAGATTCATACCATTGGTGTAGGTAAAGATCAAACAGAGATAGATTCTATGTTTCTAAAGGGCTTGCGATGGATTGAGTCTTGTAGTGGTAATCGTGATATTTTTGAGATTCACGAAAAAGAATTAGAAGAAAAACAAATTATCGAATACCTGTTATCCAATGTTGAGAATGTTTTAATTAGAGTGTGTTTATAAAGTCCTATATTTTTTGCTCGATTTTATAAAAAA
>JACDZF010000122.1 GCA_013426795.1 Desulfocapsa sp.
AAACGCCTTCAGCACCGGCAGCCTGAGCACCAGCGATATTGAGAATAAGGCCGAGGCCAGCGCCAAGAGTAGCGGTATCGACCTCGATAGCAGTATGGTAACTCAGGGCAAGTATGGCATTGCCAAAGGAGTGTTGGCGAATGCGGTTAATAATGCCGACGCCTCGGGGAGCAGTAACGGGCAAACCCGTAGTGCGGTGAGCGGTGGTGCGGTGCAGATAACCGATGAGGAGCAACAACGCCAGCGTACCGGACAAACCGCCGAGCAGACCGTGGCCGATCTGAACCGCGACACCGCCACCTCCCACACAGCCGCGCAAAAACAAGACGTGCAGGCCATGGAAAAGACCGTGGAGGCTGAGCGGGCGATTAAGCAGGCCGTGACTGCCGAGGCGATTAAATTCACCGATGAAAGCTATAGGACCATGTTTTTGAGGGAACATCCAGTGTATGTGGTGGAAATAGATGGAGATGGCAACACGACGCGTCGGCTACTTGGCGAAGGCGAAAAGCCCCAGGCTGGCCCAGACGGTAAAGTCGCTATTGCTGCCAATGGCACTTACAATACCCCGGAAGAGGCTATCAACAATGCGGTGCGGAATGCCAAGGGCAAGACTGGGCCGATATATGTGGTGTATTTTCCGAGAGCGGAGAACGCAGTATCCGAACTCTTAGTTGCCGGTTACCAATACTTTCTGGAGAATGACCTCACAGGGTTGACCAATTCAACCGCACAGATCAAGGGGGCAATGCAGGAATATGGTCAAAGCGGACTGGACCTGTACGGGCACAGTCGGGGCGGAATGACCATCGGCAATGCGCTGGAATCCCAGGCACGTACTGATGATGCAGAGGGTTCCTTGAGCAACACCAGCATTAACTTTTTCGCCCCGGCCTATAACGCCCAAAAAGCCGCCAATCTGCTGGACGACGCCAGCGGCGGGGCGGTCACCAGCGTCAATCTGCAAAACCATGGCTCTGACCTTGTCGGGAGTTGGTTGGGTATGAATCCTTCAGGAGGCTATGATAAAGTCCCCGATGGCAGCAGTTCCGCCTGGGAGAGCGTCTACATCATACTGGGCGCCTACCGTGATGAAAGGACGGTGCATAATTGTTATGGGGAGGGCTGTACAGATATATATGGAACACCTGTAACTCAAAAAATCTACTCAGATCGAGTACAGCCAAGTAAGTAAACAAGGGGCACATTATGCGATGGACTGCCACGGGATTATTGCTGTTCTTTCTTATCCCTAATACAGGAGAATGTGGGGGGCCTCCCCCCAGGCCTGCATATCTAGACTGGACAAAGACTGGATCAACAGTGTTGGACGTTAAAAAGATAATACTTGAATGCGGTTGGCCCTCTCCTGACCCGTGGCTTAGTCAAATAGAGGCAGCGGGCATGACAATTAATGATCAAGTGCTTTCGAGATTGTGCATGATACGTAGTGGATTTGTTAGTCGCGACTCTCGTGACATGAAAATCTATTATTGCATCGACGACCCCACCCTCCCCGCCTGCCAACCCGGTGCCATCATACCAACCCCCAGTGTGGAGCGGCGGCTGAATAGCTGGTGGTGTAATCCTGATTATACCTTTTATGGATGTGTGCAACGCGATGACCGTTTCCCTGAACGATGCGTGAAGTATGACTACAGGAAAAGAGATAATCTTCCGCCGGAATGTTTGCCCTGACACTCCACCATCCTATCGTTTTTTACTCACACCAAGGAGTGAGGTAGGCTGAGTGACCAAATCCGGGCTGATGAGTTCCGGCGGGGTGGGGTTCACCATCGGTAGTCAGATGCAGTCCACCGATCAGAAAGGCTGGACGACCACGGCCTCGGCCGCAACCGTGGCCAGCGTCGAGGGCGGCGATATCACCATCCAGGCGGGCCGGAACTACCTCCAAAGGGGCAGCAATGTGCTGGCGCCGGGGGGCGATATTGACATCGGGGCGCAGCGGGTGGATATTGTCGAGGCGCGGGAGACCAGCAAATCGGTTACCAAAACCGAGTTCAAGCAGAGCGGCTTGACTTTGGCCCTGACCAGCCCGGTGATCAGCGCCGTGCAGACCGGCCAGCAGATGGCCGCAGCGGCAAAAGACACCAATAATGGCCGGATGCAGGCCCTGGCCGCGGCCTCCACCGGGCTGTCGGCATATAATGCCTATGAAGCGGTGACGATCGGGCAAGGCCAGACCATAAAAGGGATTGCCAACCAGATTCCCACCAAATACGATGCCCTCGGCTACCCCGTCGATGGCCGCGATGCCCGGCTGGACGAACAGCTCGGCGGCGTCAACCTCAGCGTCAGTATCGGTTCCAGCAAAAGCCAGAGCAGCTCGACCCAGACCAGCGACACCGCCGCCGCCTCCACCGTGGCCGCCGGCGGCGATGTGAGAATCCGGGCCGCAGGCGCAGGCGCGGACAGCGACCTGACCATCTGCGGCTCCAACGTGCGAGGCACCACGGTCGGCCTCAGGGCCGAGGACGAGATCAACCTGCTGGCCGCCACAAACAGCGCCGAGCTGCACAGCACCAACTCCAGCAGCAGCGGCAGCATCGGCGCGAACGTGGGCACGAGTGGCGGAATCGGCGTCACCGCCGCCGCCAGCCGGGGCAAGGGCAAGGCCGACGGCAGCGACATCACCCACAGCAATACCCATGTGACCGGAACCGACGCGGTGACCCTGGAATCCGGCGGCGACACCACCATGAAAGGCGCGGTGGTTTCGGGGGACCGGGTGAAGGCCGATGTGGGCGGCAATCTCGCCGTTGAAAGCCTCCAGGATGTGAGCACCTACGACTCCAAGCAAAAGAACATGGGCGGCAGCATCTCGGTATCCGCCGGCGGCGCGGTATCGGGCAGCGTCAATTTCAGTAAAAGCACCATCGCCAGCAATTACGCCAGCGTCGGCGAGCAGTCCGGGATCAGGGCCGGGGACGGCGGCTTCGACGTGGATGTCAAGGGCCATACCGATCTCAAGGGCGGGCTGATCGCCTCCACCGACGCGGCGGTGGCGGAGGGGAAAAACGCCTTCAGCACCGGCAGCCTGAGCACCAGCGATATTGAGAATAAGGCCGAGGCCAGCGCCAAGAGTAGCGGTATCGACCTCGATAGCAGTATGGTAACTCAGGGCAAGTATGGCATTGCCAAAGGAGTGTTGGCGAATGCGGTTAATAATGCCGACGCCTCGGGGAGCAGTAACGGGCAAACCCGTAGTGCGGTGAGCGGTGGTGCGGTGCAGATAACCGATGAGGAGCAACAACGCCAGCGTACCGGACAAACCGCCGAGCAGACCGTGGCCGATCTGAACCGCGACACCGCCACCTCCCACACAGCCGCGCAAAAACAAGACGTGCAGGCCATGGAAAAGACCGTGGAGGCTGAGCGGGCGATTAAGCAGGCCGTGACTGCCGAAGCGATTAAATTCACCGATGAAAGCTATAGGACCATGTTTTTGAAGGAACATCCAGTGTATGTGGTGGAGACCGACAAGGAAGGCAAACCAAAGCTTGATGAAAACGGAAAACCAATATCTCGACTTCTGTCAAATGATGAGAAAACGCAATTTCAGGCTGGTCCAGACGGTAAAGTCAATATTGCCGCCAATGGCATTTACAATACCCCGGAAGAGGCTATCAATAATGCGGTGCAGAATGCCGAGGGCAAGACTGGGCCGATATATGTGGTCTATTTTCCGAGAGCGGAGAACGCAGTATCCGAACTCTTGGTTGCCGGTTACCAATACTTTCTGGAGAATGACCTCACAGGGTTGACCAATTCAACCGCACAGATCAAGGGGGCAATGCAGGAATATGGTCAAAGCGGACTGGACCTGTACGGGCACAGTCGGGGCGGAATGACCATCGGCAATGCGCTGGAATCCCAGGCACGTACTGATGATGCAGAGGGTTCCTTGAGCAACACCAGCATTAACTTTTTCGCCCCGGCCTATAACGCCCAAAAAGCCGCCAATCTGCTGGACGACGCCAGCGGCGGGGCGGTCACCAGCGTCAATCTGCAAAACCATGGCTCTGACCTTGTCGGGAGTTGGTTGGGTATGAATCCTTCAGGAGGCTATGATAAAGTCCCCGATGGCAGCAGTTCCGCCTGGGAGAGCGTCAACATCATATGGGGCGCCTACCTTGATGACAGGACGGTGCACAATTGCTATGGGAATGGGGGAAAAGAATGTGTTAAGCGGTACGGAGAGCCAGTGACTCAAATCATATCTTCTGATCGATTCCAACCAAAAAAGTAACGAGAGGTTTATATGATACGATGGATTGTTTTGTTATCGTTAACATTTTTTCTGCCACAGATGGGTGTTTGTGGTGGTGGCCCGGTACCGCCAGAATATAAAGCTTGGTCCAGGCCTGGGGCAACCTTGCTAGATGTAAAAAAGGTTATGCTTGAATGCGGCTTTCCCACGCCTGAAACATTAAATTCTGACATGAAAATTGTAGGGATGACCTCTAATGATTGTGCGCTTGCGGATTTGTGCATGCAAAAGGTTGGTTTTATAAGGCATAGCTTCTTTGGGAGCGGTTCTGGCACCACATGCCACTATGAACCCGCCCTCCCCGCCTGCCAGCCCGGTGCCATCATACCAACCCCCAGTGTGGAGCGGCGGCTGAATAGCTGGTGGTGTAATCCTGATTATACCTTTTATGGATGTGTGCAACGCGATGACCGTTTCCCTGAACGATGCGTGAAGTATGACTACAGGAAAAGAGATAATCTTCCGCCGGAATGTTTGCCCTGACACTCTACCATCCTATCGTTTTTTACTCACACCAGGGAGTGAGGTAGGCTGAGTGACCAAATCCGGGCTGATGAGTACCGGCGGGGTGGGGTTCACCATCGGCAGTCAGATGCAGGCCACCGATGCGGCGGTGGCGAAGGGGAAAACTCCTTCACCACCGGCAGCCGGATCCTGTTCCGAGATTGAAGGATACTCCTGTTATTTCTTCTTTTTCGGCTTGCCGGCCTTCTTGCTCGCGCAGCCGCAACCATCTTTTTTCTTGAGGCCGCAGACAGACTCTTTCAGGTTCTTGCCGACGTTGAATTTCACGGCCTTCTTCTCGGCAATCTGGATTTCTTTGCCGGTCCGGGGATTCCGACCGGTACGGGCTGCCCGTGTGGTCACCGAGAAAGAGCCAAACCCGACAAGGGTCACTGTCTCCTCCTGGGTGAGTGACTTGGCAATGGCTTCCAGGAATGATTTCAGGGCTTTCTCTGCTTCGATCTTGGTGAGGCCTGCTGATTCTGCCACCTTGCTGACGAGTTCGGCTTTGTTCATGTTCTTTCTCCTGTTGAATTTTTGCTGGTATGGGACGGTTTTACTGCATGGGTCGGACGCGTACTTCAATATCGGGTGTACTTTTGAGTAATTCCGTGAGTCTGGTGGGATCAGTTTCCCCATAGTGATACGGATAGAGAATTTTCGGCTTGAAGGCTTTTGCCGCATCCGCCACCATTTCCGGGGTCATGGTGTAGGGGAGATTCATCGGCAGGAAGGCACAATAAATGTCTTGCAGGGCCTTCATCTCTGGAGTGTTCTCGGTATCTCCGGCGATATAGAGACGCTTGTCACCAAAGGTCAGGACATACCCGTTGCCGATACCTTTGGGATGAAAGAGCTGGCCATTGTCCCGTTTATGCACGAGATTATAGGCAGGAACAGCCTCCACCTTCATACCCAGCACCGTCTTGGTATCACCATTTCCCATGAGTATCCCTCCCGGCACCCTGTCCGAGCAGACCGGCGGAATCACCACCACCGTATCCGTGCCTCGAATAGTCTGGAGGGCTTCCTGGTCAAGATGGTCATGATGATCGTGGGTTAGAAAAATCAGGTCCGCCTTGGGCAGCTTCGTATAATCGGCCACCCGGCTGTAGGGATCAATATAGATGATTTTTCCGCCGAAGGTCATCATCAGTGACCCATGCCCGAGGAAGGTCAACTCCAGATCACCGGCGGAGGTACTGATGATATCTTTCATTCTCGTCTCCTGGGCCGTTGCATGGAATGCACTCAAGGACAGCATCATTCCGATGAGAGTCAATGCGATTTTCATGTCAGGTACTCCCTTCTTTGGATTGTGGTGTGAATATTTCTTAAGACAAACCCTCTTCTCTTGAAGGGACGAGAACTCGTCCGAAAAAATAGAACTCGGCACAACCGCTTATGGAGCCGAAAACGTAGCCGTGCCCGCCCCTTTGACAAAGGTGCCATTGTGGTATTCCTCAAAGGCGACCCGTAACTCCTCTTGGGTGTTCATGACGATCGGTCCGTACCAGGCCACCGGTTCATTGAGGGGTTTTCCCGAGACGAGCAGAAAGCGGAGTGGCGACTCCGTCGTTGTTGCCTGGACGGAGTCGCCACTCCGCTCAAACAGCACCACCGTCTCATGCTCACAGAGACATCGGCGCTCCACGTCAGTCCAGCCATGACCCACCACCTCATGGGCATAGGCATCCCGGCTGTCATCAAAATAGCCGGCACCTTCAAGGATATACACAAAAAGCGTATGACCAGTGGGTACTGAATGGAAAAACACCGTCCCTGGCGGCACCCTGATATCGAGCATCACCGGCTCGATGACGATATCAGCCACCGGCCCCTGCACCCCGGCAACCTCACCGGCCACCACCTTGACCGTCACCCCGTTTTCCAGGGCAACCTCCGGGATATTACCGGCCTTGACCTCTCGATAGCGGGGTGGCATCATCTTCTGACTGGCCGGAAGATTCGCCCAGAACTGGAACCCCCACATGGTGCCCGTGGGGCTTTCCCTGGGCATTTCCTGATGGATGATGCCGCTGCCGGCGGTCATCCACTGGACATCCCCGGCACCTATGAAACCGGTATTGCCCATGCTGTCCCCATGTTCAACCAACCCTTCAAGGACATAGGTGATCGTCTCGATACCTCGGTGCGGATGCCACGGAAAACCTGAAAGGTATTCGTCGGGATTGTTGCTGTGAAAATCATCCAGCATCAAAAAAGGGTCGAACTGGGGCACCTGGGAATACCCGAAGGCGCGCTTGAGATGGACACCGGCGCCTTCAATGGTGGGGCGGCTTTTGAAAACCTTGGCAATACGGCGAATGGTCATAACTATTCCTCCTTGTTGGGAAAAGGGGCAGGGGCGGGCAATCGTGGCCGTTATCCGGGGGGATCAGTACCCCTTTCGTGCCACCGCGAACAACTCCAGACTCACGGTATCATGGACCAGATGCATGCCGAGATGCTCGAAAAATCTGCACGATCCATAGAGGGCGCCCCAGAGGGTGCGATCAATATCAAGGGCCATGTGGATTTTAATGCTGCCGTCCAGCTGGGGGGCCGCCATGGCCGGAAAACGAACGGGCCGACTGAGGCCTTTGATGGTCAGCTCACCCGTGCCAATCCCCCTGAGCGCCTCTGGAAAAACGTCCGGTTGGGCCTCCCATCCCGTCAAGAGAAGCGATGCCGTTGGAAAACGATCCACGTCAAAAAAGTCATCGGATTTCAGATGCCTGATCAGCATGTTTCGGTAATCTGCATCCAGGAGGTCAAAATTGGACAGAGAATGCATATCAACGACAATACGCCCAGTGGAGGGTACGCCCTCGGCAATGACCACCTCCCCCTCAAGCAGGGCAAGCTGGCCGATGTGCCGGTTGTTAAAGTTACGCCCGATCCACTCCAGTCGGCTGCATTCGTTGTCGATGCCATAGGTTCCATCCCCTGACGCCCCCTCGGCCAGGGCTGCCCCCTCCCCTCTCTCCACAGGAAAGCCGCCATTACTCCAGGCCAGAAGCCCCCCGGCGAGGATGAATACCCGGCAGTACCCCGCCTGCAGCAATCTGTCCCGGGCAAGCTCAGCTGCCTTGGTGGTGCCGGTGGCGTCGGAGAGGATCAGCTCGGTATTTCGATCGGGAACCAATTCGGCCATCCGTTCGAGAAATACCACCTCATAGACACAGGCGTTTTGGGCGCCAGCCACATGGCAGGCGCCATGGTCCTCCGGGGTCATCACATCGATCGCCACGGCACCTGCATCCATGCGTTGTTTCGCTTCCTTACTGGGTATGATAGCTTCCATTGCGGTTTTCCACCGGTGACTCATTGGGCGCGGCTGCGTCAGAATAAAAACCTTTTCAACTCAGCCGCCATGATTGGATTCAGGTCAGGCTGTGGCTTCCGAAAGTCCTCGCAGCTGCGGGGAAATCAGCAGCTCCGGGATTCTTTTTTAACAAAGATACAATATCCAGGTTCCTCGCTGTTT
>JACDZF010000123.1 GCA_013426795.1 Desulfocapsa sp.
AAAAAATGAGATAAGGAGATTTAAAATTAAAGTAATTTCTTTCCCATCCGATGTTAAGGGAAAGATATTCCTTCAAGGTATCTCTGCTCACCAGGACGTTTTCTTGATGTCAACCTTATAGAGAGTTGCCAAATGAAAACAGATAGTTCCAGCAAGCACGGTTAATCCTGACGAGCCATAAATGAGTATCGGCATATTTTTGAGCAGGAAGAAACAATAAAATCAGGTTGATACTCTCCGGCAATTTTGACCAACAGAGATGGGGAATTTATTTGTGAGGAAACGACTCAGGCTTGGTATTTGGTGCTCGCTCTTTCTTGCTGGATACCTGCCATCAGCCATCAAGGCGTATGGAGCAGAAGCTCAGGACAACGTAACGCCCGTCGAGAAGACGAATTCGGAATCTCAGGAAAATACGACCAGAAAATCACAGTCAAAACCGGACGGAGTGTTGGCAAATGCCGCAACTGCCGCCGCCGCCGCTGCCGATACCGCCAGTGCCGCTGCCAACGCCGCAGACGCTGCGGCGAAAGCGGCCTTGAGCGCCCTTGAGGCGATCAATTCAATCCTTCCGCCTTCTCAGCGGCATCCTCATTCAGCTCCAGCTCCAGTTGCTGCCCCGGCCCCGGTCAAAGAAAAAGCCATTCCCGCTGTCTCACAGCAGTCGCCAGATCAACTTCCTATTATCGAGCCCCAGCCGCTGGAGTCTTTTTCGCAAGGATTTGAGACCGCATCCGGGCCGGGCGAGAGTCCTGATTCCGCTAAGTTTGAGACACCTGGGCAGCAGAGTCTGGTGGGCTTGATTGGTAAGTTTGAGCTTCCGGTGTTTGTGGATACTGGCGGTGAATTTGAAAAAAATCTTCCCGGTGATGCCGAGCTCGGTGATAAGGGTGCCACCCCTCTTGGCGAAACGAATCTTAATGAATCTGTTGCTGTCGGTCGTAGTTTCAGCCGTGAAAGTCTGGCCGCAAAAGAGCGGAGTGAGCAGGCAAAAGCGCAAACCGGCCAGGCTTTTGCGCTTCTGTTGCCGACGGCATATGTTCGTGCCAGTAACGGTGATGAGACCTCAACTCCTTCCGTTGCGTTGGGCAGTGATGGAGAACCTATTCCCTCGGAAACACATAGCCGATATGACTATACCTTCACCGTCCGACAGCCGTTGTTTGATTTACCCAGTTATTTTGACTGGCAGCGCAGGAAGGTGGTTGAACAGGCACGTGCGGAAGGTCATCGAGTCGCGGATGGTGATGCCTACCTGGCGACGTCAAACTCCTATTTTTCTCTGGTTTCCACTCGAATCCAGGCAGACTTGACTCGTGAATTCGAACTGCAGTTGCAAGATCTTCTTGTATATATTGAAAAGCGGGCCAGGGCAGGGGCTGCCAGTGGCTCAGATATGGATCGGGTTCGGGCGCGCAGCCAGGCAGCTGCATCGTCACGGCTCGGGTTTGAATCGGCCCATGCGGCTGCCGGAATTGAGTTTGTGCGTTTGACCAATGTCGTGCCCCGGATGGTCCGCCTGCCCGAACCGGACACCATAGGGGGCGCCCAGATGCCTGATTCCCTGGGGCATGCCGTGGCTGAGGCGATGACCACCAATCCTGAGATTGCCTCCCTTGCCGCCGAGGTTCAAGCTGCCCGCATTGACAAGAACGTGGCAAAAGGTCGTTATCTGCCACGACTTGATGTTGAATATTCGGATAACAAGTCCATGCACGCGGGTGGGGATACTGATCCCGACGGTCAACGAGACAGGCGTATTATGCTGGTTGTTAATGCAAATTTGTTCAATGGCGGGGCTGATTATCAATATTATAACGAACGGTCAGCCCGCTACAGCGAGTTGAAATATCGTATGGATGATCAGCGTCGACGCACTGTCCAGGAATTATCTGCCAATTATGCCACGCTAGCCTCCATAAGGGAGCGTATTGGTGTTGGCTACCGGGAGTTAATGTCGATTTCCATGGCAGCCGAGGCCATGTCCAAACGGATGCTTTCAGGAAACCAGTCTTTGCTCGATCTGCTTGATGTGTACGATCGTCATTATCAGGCCCGGGCTCGTCTGGTTGAATTACATATTCTCGAGATGACAACGATTACCCAGATCGTTCGTCTGGTCAAAGGAACCCCTGAGATAACAGGCGTGCCGCCTGCGCCACCTGCTCCAGAGGCCGAGGAACCAAAAGAAGACCTGTCCGTGTCCCAGATAAACGTGGAGCCGATTGTGTACGCAAGCTCGAGTTATATCAACGAATGAATGCCGGTGGGGGAGGAATGGTATGAATGCTGATGGAGGAGAAGGCGGTGACGGGTCAGATGTCTTCTGGCCGGGCTATGTTGATGCAGTAACCAATCTGGTTCTGAACCTGCTTTTTCTTATAACTATCATGACGGTGGCGGTTTTTATGTTTGCCCTCGAGCTTGGTCGAATCAGCGGGGGCGGGGGCGAAGGCGGCGGCAAGGGCGGGGGCACAACCCAGGTTGATGCTCAGGTATCCGCCCTGGCACAGCCCACTGAGCCCGGGCCGGAGAAGTCAGGAGGCGCTGAGGCCGCGACGACAACGGAGGTTGTGCCGGCATCTTCCAGCATCCCTCCGCCCCAAAAAGGTCTGGATAAAACCATTGGTGGAGACTCCGAAGTGACAGTGCAGTTTATGGATGATGCCGTGACCCTGACTCCGGAGGAACTTCCCCGCTTGCGCAAGGCCCTGGAACCCTTTGCCGCGCAAGGCAAGGCGCGCATCGAGGTGGTCGTTCCCAAAGGATTTTCAGAGTCGAAACGCCTGGGTTTCTATCGTGCCATGGCCGTGCGGAACCTGCTGCTGGAGATGAAGATCCCGAACGACCGCATTGAACTTTTGGTTCGTGAGGGAAAAAGCACTGCGAACGCCTCCCTGGTGCGCGTGTCTTTGCAGCGATGAGCCGTGAAACAGTCCCTGACCATGGAGCAGTTCGCGGGTTTTTCATGGATCTTACTCCTCAACGGGCATTTGTCCTGCTTGGTGTGTTGGGTTCAATCTGTCTTATGTGTTGGGCCGGATTCACCAAGATTGATGTCATTGTTCGCACCGAAGGAAAAATTATCCCCGCCGGGAAGTCGCAGATCGTGCAACATCTGGAGGGTGGAATAGTCACAAAGATCCTTGTGCAGGAAGGACAGGTTGTCTCCACCGATGAGCCTTTAATGGAATTGTCCAATATCCAGGCCAGGTCCACCCTGGATCAGGAGCAGACCAAGCTTTCTTCGTTACGTGGCCGGGAAGCACGCTTGATCGCTGAGGTCAGTGGCAGCGACGCCATCCTTTTTCCACCGGATATGAACGATGCCAATGTGATCAGTGTTGAGACCAGCGCCTGGATGGCCAGGCGGAGGCAGCAGGAGGAGGAGATCAGTGTGTTGCGGTCGCAAAGTTTGCAGAAGCATGGGGAGTTAACAGAAATTATCTCGAAGCACCAAAATCTTCGCAGTGAACTCGAGCTGTTAAGCAAACAGTTGAAGGTGATCGAAGGGCTTAAGAAAAATAACGCCGCTTCAGAGCTGGAAGTGTTGGAAATCCAGTCCCGCATACAGCGCCTTAATTCTCAGATAGCGGAAGCGAGCACGGCCATTCCCCGTTTGCGGGCAGCCCAATCGGAAGTTGAGTCGCGGATCAATGAGGGAAAAGCAAGGTTTCGGGCGGAGGCGTCATCGGCTTTAACCCAGGTTCGAGAGGAGTTGGAAAGATCCGGTCATGAAATCGGGACCAATGTTGACCGTGTTGATCGAAATATTGTGCGCGCCCCGGTATCCGGCTTTATAAATAAGCTGAACGTTACCACCATTGGCGGAGTTGTGCGCCCAAGCGAAGTGCTGCTCGAGATCACCCCAAACGATCAGCGAATCATCATTGAAACGCGGGCGAATCCCAATGACCGGGCGAAACTGCGAAGTGGTTTGTCCACCCGTGTCCGGATTGGAGCCTATGATTACGCCACCTACGGCACGCTGGATGGACATGTGACCGAGGTGAGTGCGGATACGATTACGGACGAGCGGGGTGTTCGCTATTATCGGGTGAATATTGAGGTCGATATGGAAACCGTGGCCACCTCCATCAGGCAGCCCGGCAATCTGATTCCGGGAATGGCAGCCAGCGCTGACGTTGTCGTTGGCAAGCGTACGATCCTTTCCTATCTCCTCTCACCGCTCTTAAAGTTTCGTGATGGCGCCTTCCGGGCGTGAACAGCAGGCTTTTCCATGGCACCTGGAACCAGAGACCTGTATTTTTACCTTGAGTGAATAACGAGAATAATCATGCTGAAACAACTCAAAATTTATTATTTGTATGTGATGTTTCCCTATGTGCTGCTGCTTTTGGGAAGTGTTATTTTTTTTGATGCCATTAAGGGAACAATTGCCAAGAATCCGCACCCGCAAATCAATTACACTATTTTCTGCGTTATTATCATCGGTGGTCTTCTTATTATTCGTAGTGTCTATTTTCTTTCCAAGGAGGCCAAGGCATTGGCCGCCTTTTCGGAGGCGATAAGGGCCGAGGAAGATATCGCGACGCTGCAGGAGATGGCAATCAAGTTCCAGGGTGCCATTGCCTACGTCTTGCGGATGCTCGCCGCCTCTGGCGGTCGTTCAATTTCCCAGCAGGAACAGACGGCCATTGAGCACGAACTGGCAACTGCGAAAACCCGTCTGACCCGGGGGAATGCCCTGCCCCAGTATCTGTCCGGTCTGCTGGTGGGTATGGGCCTGCTCGGGACCTTTATCGGTTTGCTCGCCACCCTCAATGATATCGCCCTTCTCATCGGAAGTTTCGCGGATCTCGATATGAGTACTGCCAATCCCCTGGATGTATTTCGGAATATGATTGAGAAAATGAAGGCCCCCATGGCCTCCATGGGCATAGCCTTCTCTGCCTCCCTTTTTGGTCTGCTGGGCTCCATTGTTCTTGGACTGATGATGGTTTCCCTCCGCCGATTCCAGGGGGATATTCTCTCTCTGCTTGGTTCTGAAGTGGCCCAGCATGTGGAATTTGCCCTTGCCCATGGCGGTTTTACCTACAGCAAGGGGGCTTTGAAGCTGGGCTTTGATAAGCTGGGCATGTCTTCCGATGCCCCCAATCATGTCATGGTTCGTCCGACCCGGCCCGTCGATCTGAAAACCGGTGAGTCTCCGCAGACCGAGGAGTCTCCTCAGGCCGGGGAACCGGATGGTTCTTTGCCCGGGACATCCGGGCGTCAATCATTAACGGCCGATCTCAGTGCCGCCCATCGTGTCTCCCAGCCATCCCCTTCAGCTCCGGGAGGATCTTCGGATCTTCCTGACAGTCAGGAAGATCCGGGAGCGGAGATGACCTCCATGGCAACAGGTCAGGAGGAAAAGAGAAAGACTTCCGACTTTGATTTTGATGGCCTCGATTCGCATTTGCGCGTTCTGCTCCGCATTGAAGAGCGGCTGGCCGATTCCGCGCGCAATGATTATCGGTTGCTGTACGGGGCCCTGGATGATTTCCAGAAACAGAGGGGAGATATGTTGCGGACCCTTGCTGAACAGACCGAGGCCAGTAATAATTTCCGGGGGGAGTTGCAGCGAGTGGGTAGGCAGCTGGGGACGATAATGGATATGATGGAAAAAAGTAATACCAATGTGTCCGAGCAAGTTTCGGAGCTGACCATCCGGTTGTCAGGAGACTTCACCGAATCCCATCGAATAATGCTCGTGCAAACTGAAGAATTGCGCAAATTATCCGAAAAACTGAAGTAGGTATGGACCAAAAAAAGCCAGAGGGATTTACCCGACCCATCGTCTCCATGGAAATGACAGCGAGCTGACAATATCGATCCTTGTCAAAGGGATTTATTGTCAGAAGAAGAGGAGTTGCGTTGGTGGGTAATGGGTTCTCTCTATTTTCCGTCAGGAGATACAAACATGGAAAACGAGACAGTAAAACACGAAGATTTGTTGCGCATAGCCATTGATCAAGGCCTTGTTGAAAAGGCCGTAGTCGAACCGGATGGAACCATTATCGTCCATCGGAATAAGGGAAAACTCCTATCCGTTGATGTGGCCGATGTTGACCTGGTGCTGGGCTTTGAAGACGGCACCTTTATCATCATTCCCTACGGTGCCCTTGATGCAATCAGTGAGGCACCTCCCAAGGTGCATTTTCTCGATGCCCAGGACAGTCTGGCCGTGATCTTCAAGATGGTCGGCGTCATTAATCCTGCCAAGGCCGGCAGCCTGCGGGTAGTCACAGACAATGTCGATGCGGCAAATCTCCCGGACGAAGGTAAGGAGGAAGCCGCCCCGGATGCGCCGCTTCCTGATCTGCCTGCGCCGCCTGCCCCTCTTTCCAAGGTAAGCGCCGGTGCGTCACCTGGAAACAAAGGAGCAGGGAAAGGCCCCGGTCTTGGCGGCAGTGGTGAAGGAGAGGGGGAAGCGCAGGACTCCGTTGTGGCCCTGGTTGTTCCTCAACCGACGGTGTACCGTTCCGGCACCGCAACGCAAGTGCCGGTAAGCCAACCTGACTTTGGCGACAGCGGGCCGCCAGCTGTTGCTGTTGCCATGTATACCTCCAGCAGTTTCAAAGTCACACCCAGCGGGCGCGCAGATCTTCCGGCAGGGGCATATGACCCTGCCCTTGCCAATGACCCCTCGGCACTGGTTGTGCGCTCTTCTCCAACAAGTCAGGCCACAGTTGAAACAGTGCACGGCACAACCGGCAATGATTTTATCGACCATAACAGCAGCTTTAGTGGTGCTGCCGACACCTGGTCAAGATCCATTCATCTTTCATTCAGTAACTTTGTAACGGTTGAGACAATTACCCTTACCCTCAATGCTGTTCAGATTGCCAAAATTCCAGGCTTTGACCTTGCGGGAGCAGGAGTCACCAAGGTGGCTACCAATGTCTGGACTGTTGATCTGGCCCAGCACCCTGACCACAGGACGAACGGAATAGATGTCGATATACGTTACACAGTTGGGAGAGCTCCCGCTGATGGTGTTGATTTCGTTGCTGATTTGAGTGTAAACGGGACAGGTCAGGTGGAGAGTGGTGATCTTATACCGGTTGAGCTGACCAGTCAGATGACAATGACCTGGCGGAATGCAGTAACGACGGAAGACTTTACCGTTCTTGATGCAGGCAACAACCAGATGATGGTGCTTCCGGCGGGTGGAATCGGTTATGAGATCCATGCCAATGATGGCAACGACACGGTTCATGCCGGAGCCGGGTCGGACAAAGTCTATGGAGAAGCTGGCAATGATAGCCTCTATGGTGATGACGGGGATGATGTTTTGAACGGTGGCACGGGTGGCGATGCTCTTTCAGGTGGGACTGGAAGTGATACTGCAACATACCGTGATGCCACTGCCGGAGTGACGGCAGATCTCGCAATACCCACCAATAACGTCGGTGATGCCAGTGGTGATACCTACTCCAGTATAGAACACCTGGAAGGCTCTGCCCTTGATGATAGTCTGGCGGGTGATGCCGGTATCAACACGTTGACTGGGCTTGCCGGTAATGACGTGCTTGAAGGACGTAGCGGTGCGGACAGAATTGATGGAGGGGATGGCAGCGATACTGCCAGTTACAGTGGTGATATTGCAGGTGTAATGGTGAGCCTGCTTACCAATCTTGGGAGTGGAGGTGATGCTGAGGGTGACCAACTGACCAGCATTGAAAACCTGTTCGGTGGCAGCGGAAACGACACCCTGATAGGCGATGCCGGTAACAATACCCTCACTGGCAATGATGGGAATGATACCTTTACAGGTGGTGAGGGCAATGACAGATTCTCTGGTGGAGATGGAACTGACACTACTGATTACAGCCAGTCCACTGCGCCGGTTGTTGTTGCCTTGACATCTGTTGCCGGCGTCACCCAGTCTGGTGATGCTGCTGGCGATACTTATGATAGTATTGAGAATGTAGTTGGCAGTGCCTTTGGTGATCATCTGGTCGGCAGCTCTGTGGTCAACGAGTTAAGAGGCGGAACCGGGGATGATCTACTTGAAGGCCTGGGAGGAGCTGATCACCTTGAAGGTGGGGCAGGTACAGACACTGCCAGTTATGCCCATGCAACAACCGGCATTACAGCTATTCTCAGAAGTGGCTTCACTCAAGGAACTGTTCCTGTTCCAAATGGTGATGCGGCTGGCGATAGCTATGATTCAATCGAGAATCTGATTGGTTCCGAACACA
>JACDZF010000388.1 GCA_013426795.1 Desulfocapsa sp.
TCAGGAGTTCATCAAAGGCGCTTTCCGCCTCCTGATAGAGGGTGTTTTCCGAGACCAGGGCGCTGCTTTCCTGGGGCAGATAGCCCACCGTAAAATGTTTGGACTTGGTGATAACCCCGTCATCACAGGCCGCCACCCCGGCCATGATCTTGAGCAGGGTGGACTTTCCGGCCCCGTTGACCCCGATAAGACCAATCCGGTCGCCGGCATGGACCCGCTGGGAGATATCCTTGAACAGATGTTTTTCGCCGAAGCGGACATCCAGATGATTAATTGACAGCATACTCCAATGTTCCTCGTGGTAAAGTTGGATCCGTTCCTATTTCCAGTCGATCAAGAAGCCCCAACTGTTCAAATCGCAGCATGTTTGACCGCTTCATGCCCAGCACCGCCGACAGATCGCGATGGCAGACGCGCACCGTCAGCCGCCTGCCATCCGGGCAACCGGCCAGCAGGGGCCTGATCCGGTTCAACCAGATCCTGGCCGCCACCAGCTCGCCAAAGGCCGGATGATAGGGCCCGGCCACCAGTTCCCGCTCCAGGGATGGAGACGGCTGCAATCCCATGCGCACCACCCGGACGGCCGCCGCCTCCAGGATCCCCTTGGCCCGGCAGCACAGGGCAATGGCCCGGTTCATGGACAGGGGACGATAGGCCCCATCATGGTACATGGCCGCAAGACCTGAATGTTCCACCACCAGTACCGGATAGAGACGGACAAAGGATGGGGCCAGGGCTGCCACCTCCCGCACCGTCCGCAGGAATGATCCCGTCGTCTCCAGGGGCAGGCCGGGCAGGAGCTGAACCCCCACCTCCATCCCCGCCGCCTGGAGCAGAGCCACCGCCCGCCGCGACTGGTCGGCGCTATGGCCGCGCCGGGATGCCTGCAATACCTTGTCGTCCAGGGACTGGACGCCCAGCTCCACAATCCGCACCCCATGGGACCAGAGAAAGGCGCAGGTCGAAGGATCAATGCAATCCGGGCGGGTGGAGATACGGATACAATCCACTTGCGCCTGTCG
>JACDZF010000124.1 GCA_013426795.1 Desulfocapsa sp.
GTGTCGGTCGCTCCAGGGATGGATAAAGAACGACCGCAGGCCAGGGATGGCCAAGTGTCGGTCGCTCCAGGGATGGATAAAGAACGACCGCAGGCCAGGGATGGCCAAGGGTCGGAGGCTCCCGCGAAGGACCATCCACCCCTTTCCGCCAATCAGGAAAAAGAACAGACACAGGCGCTTGAGGCCTTGACTGGTCTCATTTCCGCCCTGCACGGAGCAGGAAAGAACGAAGAGGCCTACCCTTTGATGGAACAACTCGTGCAGTTTCGTCCCGATGATGCAACTCTGCTTCATCAGTTAGCTGTTTATGCCGCCAAGTCCGGGCGACATGAAACGGCCAGGGTTTATTATGAACGATTGATCAGCAAAGAACCCGTTGACGATTCGGTGTTGCTCGAAGCAGCCGTTTTTTTTGAACGTTTTGGGGGTGATGTCAAGACTGCTCGTCGCTCCAACCTGGGAACCATCGATACAGGAGCACCGCTCGCTTATGTCTGCTGGGAGAAGTATCTGCAACGGCATCCTGATTATCTCCCTTTTCAGAAAAAGATTGCCGATTATTATCTGGTTCGGGGGGAAAGGAAATCAGCTTTGCCCCATCTTCTGGTTCTTCTCAGCCAAGCTGGTAAGCGGGACGAGTATCTCCTGGCGGTGGGTTCAATTTATCTCAATGATCTTGGGCAGCCGGAAAAGGCACTGGCATACTATGAAGAGTACTTGCAGCTGCACCCTGAAGATAAAGATGTTGCCCTGGAGATCGCGAGGATACAATCAAAACTTGCCCACAATCTCGTCGGAAGGGTGGATCGAGAGGGCGCTGGAGTGGTCTGGAGGGAGCTTGCCCCCATTACTCCCAACCGTCTGGCAATTTATAAATCCATGATTCAACTCCTTGAGCAACAGGGGAGCAGGAATGAACTGGCTGAGGTGCTGGCGATTATTCATCAGCATGATCCTCATAACCGGGATGTTCTCCTCCGCCTGGCGGAGTTGGAACTGGAACAGAGTCATGGGGGGCGGGCGGAGCATTTCCTGAATTTGCTGGCACCGGGGGAGCTCAACACTGAACAGAGGGCAAGATACCTTCTGGCGCGGGCCCGATATGCCGATCAGCGTGAACTTTTCAGCCAGGCATTGGACTGGTATGAGCAATATCTTGAGGAGGCGCCGGGACAGTATCCGGCTCGTCTTCGCTGTCTGGAGTTGTCGGCCACCCTGGGCCTGATCAAGCGTTATGAAGAACACTATCAGCTGGCACGCCGGGATGCCGCCTCAGAGCAGGAGCGGCTGGACTTAGACCTGCAATATGTGAAGGTCTTGCTGGCAAACGGTCTGGCAACCAGGGCTGAAGCCCTTTGTCGGCATTTAGTGAGTGATGGACTTGGGGGAGAAGCCTTTCTTGGCCAATGTCGGCTGGCACTGGCCGACGCCCTCTCCGCTCAGGAAAACAACTTCGAGGCCGAACAGATCCTGCGGCAGATGCTGATGGATGGCGTGGCCATGGATGATGCGCTGCACAGACTGGTTGAATTTGCCATTGAGAGCCGAGAGATGGAGCTGGCCCAGACCTGGTTTGAGCTCTTGTCTGTTCAGGTAGGGCCGACGGCGGTGGCTTCGCCATGCGCGTATACGAGGAGGACTCTGCCATTATTGCAGGCCAGGATATTGGCCGATTCTGGAAAATATGCCAAGGCCATGGACATTGTCATGGAATATCGGTCAGATCTTGCCCGGCACTGCCCACAGGAGACGGCAACGATGAAGCAGGCGGATCTCCTCCTCGCTCATCTCTACCTCCTGGATAATCAACCGGACAAGGGCCTGAAGCTGATTGCCGAGATGCGCCGGGAGTATCCCCTTGATCTGGAGGTCCGGGTCATTGAACAGCGGCTGGCAGCGGCTCGTTCAGGCAGGGGGCAGGGCGGTGGGGTCGATGATCTCCTGGAAAAGACCTACGGCAATGAATTCGTGAGCCTGATGGAGGCGGCCCGGCTGGAGCGCAAATATGGTGCCCCGGATGCTGCCCATAAGCATATAGGAATGGCCTTTCAGGCGGAGCCTGAATCCCTGGCGGCAAGGGTTGCCAATGCCCGGATATTGCAGGAGCAGGGGCAGTGGCAAGCAGCCGTCAACGCCTGGCAGGCCCTTGTCGCAGACTATCCTCAGGAACTTGCTTTTACCCGCCATTTACTGGAGGGAGAGTTCAAGCAGGGTTTATTCAAAGAGATTATTGCAAAGTTGCTCCCCCAACGTCCCGAGGGGCTTGGCAAGACTTTAATGCCCCTTCCGGATACCGGTCATTTACAGGCATGGCAGCGGCTTTTGCTGGCCCGGGCCTTGTGGGCGGATCGGCAATGGGTGGAGGCCGTCGCCGTCTATGACAGCCTGTTGCAGCCATCGGTGGATAAGATTTTTTCGGAAAAGATAGCTGAAAGAGAGATTGATCTTGTTTTGCCTCCTCCCCGGCAATCTTTGTGGAATATGATCACCTTTACCTCACCGCCGGAACCGGATCGCCTGACCCAGGTCATGGACCCTCATTTTGTCCTCAGTCCGAGGGGGGAAGAGGCTGGAAGAATCGGGGTTGACCTTTATGCGGAGTACCGATGGCAGCAATTGGCGGCACGGGAACTTTCTGCCAGGAGGGCGCTGGCACAGGGGGATTATTATCAGGCCATGAAAGAGTATCAGGAGGTGACGGAAAAGGATCCTTCCCCTGAATCTCTTTTTGATCTGGCCGGGATTTACAGTCGACTGGGGTTGTTGGGAAAGGAAGCCCTTATCTATGAGGAAATTGCCCTGAATAATCCCGGTTATCCAGAACTTGCCTCTGCTGTGGAGCGGAACAGCTTGAAACGAGAGCCAAGGGGGATGGCTGATTTTGGATATTCTTCCAAGAGTGGCCGTGATGGATATTTGGATTTGAAGCAGACACGGGGCGGCGGGAGCGTCTGGATGATGCCAACGCTGCGCCAGGAGTTGAAGGCCGGCTGGAGTACCATCCATGACACATCCGAGAATTCGGATCAGGACGTATGGCGCAACAGATTTATCACGGAATATTCTTTTTTCCCTCATTATGCCATGGATTTTATTGCTCAAATCGGAGGCGACAAGGTTTCCGATTCCTCTCATGAGGATGGCGGGTCGGCCCATTATGATATCACTCCCCTCTATCATCTTGAAACCCGCGGGCGGATTGGTGATGAACTCCATGGTTTTGTCCGAATCACCCAGGATGTGGTGGACGATACGGTGCAGGCCTTGAAACAAGGGATCAGCAAACGGGAAATGGAAGGTGGGGTCAGTGTGGATATCCTGCCGCGTCTTTTCTGCGGGGGTGAATATTCCTTCAGTGAATACAGTGATGCCAACCATCAGAATCGTTACCATGTCTGGGCATCGTATCTCCTTTTCACGGAACCGACCCTGTTGCGTGTTACCTACGGTCAGGAGTTGCTCCATAACGACCAAAGTAATCTGGGGCATAATTCTGCCTATAACAGCTCATTCTCACCTGATGATCCCCCCTATTGGAGTCCCGGCGAATTTTGGCAGAATCAGGTTTCTGTTCATTTTGAACATCACCTGGCGGCGGATGTCCTGGGCAGGAGTGCGCCCAGTTATTATTCCCTGGATTATTCCGTGGCGTATGAAGATGGCGGGTATGACAGCCATTCATTCGGAGGAGATCTTTTCCTTGAAATGAGTCGCCATTTTTTATTAAATACCAGCTTTGATATGATTCAGGGCGGACCGGAAATCCGTAAGGATGTTGCCCTGTCAGTGATCTATCGGTGGTAATCCTTGCAGGTGAGGGCACTGAGAGTGCCACTGGATTGAACTAAAAACGCAGCGTCTGAGGGGGCTGTTCGTTTATGAGAGTTTTTTTTAGCAGGACGTCTTTTCCAACATCGACACTCTTCCATTTATGGCCGTGGCGGTAATTTACAATCAAGAATGCAGTCGGATAACGGGAACAAAGTCGTTACGGCTCGTAACAGGAGAATAGAATGGTTGAACGTGTACCAATGTCAACGCAGGGCTATGAAAGGCTGCGTGATGAACTCAGGCAGCTTGAAAAGGTGGATAGATTTGAGGTCGTCAAGGCCATTGAGGTTGCCCGTGCCCATGGCGACTTAAAGGAAAATGCGGAGTATCATGCGGCCAAGGAGCGTCAGGGGCATATTGAAGGGCGGATCATGGAGCTCAAGGATAAACTGGGGCGGGCCGAGGTGATTAATTGCCTCGATGTGCCCACGGGCAGGGCAGTCTTTGGAACGGTGGTTTCGCTGCTGGATCTTGAAACGGATGATACCATTTGTTATCAGCTTCTGGGAACGGAAGAAGCTGATGTGAAGAAGGGCTCCATCTCGGTGTTTTCGCCGCTGGGAAGGAGTATTCTGGGAAAAGAGGTGGGAGATGAGGTGATCGCCAAGACCCCGGGCGGGGTTCGTGAGTTTGAGGTGATTGAGATTGTCGCCTCCACCTTCCCCTGATATCTGTTGACGGGACTCCCCCTGTACGTTCCGGCTGCCCGATGCCCTTTTTGTTGCCAATCAGAGGAAAAAATCTTCTCAAAGAAAAGCCAGGTCGGCAAAAAAAACTGCCCAGTCTGGTGGGCTTGTCGGGGGATCAGGGTCGGACGGTTTTGCTAACCCGGGGGAAGGGTCATCAGAGCATTTCTTCAATAAATTTCTTGCGCCACCCGCAGGACAATCTCCGGGGAAATTGCTGCCGGGTCTCACCCCGGGATCGAATTAAGGCTCGCAGCTCTGCGGTATTCCCAATCAGGGCGGGATCAAGGCCTAGGACATCACTTTTCAGGATGACGTATTCCTGGATCTTTTTGAGTTGTTCCTGCTCCTGTTTATTCAGTTTCGTCTTCTGCAGTGAGGGCGGACACTCCCGCTCAGGACAATGGAGGCCGCTGTTTATCAGGGCCAGGAGCTGTTGCCCGTAATGCTCCGCGACATTCGTGCCGATGTCCTCGCACTGACCTAAGGTGTCGATATTTTCAACTTTGCGTGTGGCCAGACACAGAAGGGCCTGGTCGCTGAGGATATGTCCCCGTGGACGGTTGCGTTTCCGAGCTTCCATCTCCCGCCAACCGGCGATTTCCCTGAGGACAGCGAGGGCCTGGCGATTGAGGTTGCCGGCCCCTTTAATCTTCTGGTAGCGGATGCTGTCGGCAGGGGGGAGATACATCTCCGGTTCGTTGTATCGTTCCAGCTCTTCTTCAAGCCAGTCCATGATGGTGGGGTTGAGGATCCGGGCGAGGAGGAGAACGCGGATGGCCCTCAGATAACGGACGTCATCGAGGGCGTATTCGATCTGTTTGTGATGGAGTGGTCTTTTCAACCAGTTGGTTCGGGTCTCGGTTTTAGGCAGGTCGATATCGAGCAGATCTTGTGTTAGATTGGCCAGGGAGATGGTTGATGAAAGACCGGAAAATCCTGCGGCTAAACGAGTGTCGAAGATATTTTTGGGGAGAACACCGGTGGCCTGATGGAGAATGGTCAGGTCCTGGGGGGCGTCATGAAATATTTTGACAACCTCCGGATCTCCGAGTAACTCTCCCAAGGGAGAAAGATCGGTGAGGGCGACGGGATCAATGAGAAAGCATTCCTCATTGGAAAGTGCCAGTTGAATGAGCCCCAATCTTGGGTAGTAAGTGCGTTCCCAGACAAATTCGGTGTCGAGGGCCACGGCATCATTGGATCTGGCTCGCTGGATGAGCTCCTGCAAGGCTGTCTGGGTCGTGATCATTATTGACGGATGGGTTGGAAGACGTTGAGACTTCGTGGAATCTTTCGTTGTGCGCAAATCGCATATATGCACCAAGACATACTGCGGGATTTAAAACAAGCTAAATTCTCTTTTTCATGGTGACAGGGCAGCAAACGGGAATGTTATATTATATCCTCAAACGGATTGGGCTGATGATTCCGACCTTGTTCGGGGTCATGCTCATTACCTTTACCGTGACCCAGTTTGTCCCCGGAGGGCCGGTGGAACGCCTCGTCGCCCAGATTGAAGGGCAGGGTAAGGGGGGTGAGGTGAGTGGATCAGTCTCGTCCATGTATCGAGGCGATTCCGGCCTTGATCAGGAAAAGGTGGCCCGCCTGAAAAAACTCTACGGATTCGACCAGCCGCCCCTTGAGCGCTTTGTCCGGATGATGAAGGATTATCTGGTGTTTGATTTCGGCTCCTCCTACTATTATCATACAAGCGTCGCCCAACTGGTGATCTCCCGGATGCCGGTATCCATGTCGCTGGGCTTCTGGAGCTTTCTCATTGTCTATGGTGTGTGTATCCCCCTTGGCATTTCCAAGGCGGTGCGTGATGGTTCCCGGTTTGACATCGTCACCTCATCCCTCATTCTCATCGGCTATGCCATCCCTGGTTTTGTCCTGGCCATTGCCCTCATTGTTCTTTTTGGCGGCGGCAGCTTCTGGAGTGTTTTTCCCCTGCGCGGACTTGTTTCTGATAACTGGGAGAGCTTCAGCCTCATCGGCAGGATAACCGATTATCTCTGGCATATGGTGCTGCCGATCACCGCCAGCGCGGTGGGCAGCCTGGCGGTGATGACCATGCTCACCAAAAACTCCTTTCTCGAGGAGATCCGGAAACAGTATGTGCTCACCGCCAGGGCCAAGGGACTGAGTGAACAGCAGGTGTTGTACAAGCATGTCTTTAGAAACGCCATTATTCCCATTATCACCGGATTTCCAGGATATTTTATTGCCGCGTTTTTCACCGGTAGTCTTCTCATTGAGACCATCTTTTCCCTCGACGGGATGGGCCTGCTGGCCTATCAATCGGTGCTGAACCGTGATTATCCGGTGGTGCTGGGGACCCTTTATTTCTTCACCATCATCGGCCTTGTCTCCCGCCTGTTGTCGGATCTCAGCTATCTCCTGGTTGATCCCCGGATCAACTTTGAAGGTGTTGAATAGGATGCCCGTGCCCGAGATAGTGCCAGGTGGCGGGCGTACAGCGCGGGAGGCCGCTCCTGCCTGTCGGCGCTGGCGGAGGTTTCGGCGAAACCGTCGCGGTTACTGGAGTCTGCTGCTTTTCGGGATCCTTTTTATCCTCAGTCTGGGCGCCGAGCTGATCAGCAATGATGTGCCGGTGCTGATTTATTATCAGGGGGGCTATTATTTCCCCATGGTTCGCGAGTATCCAGAGACAGTGTTTGGCGGGGACTTCGAAACCGAGACGGACTATAAAGATCCCTATATTTTACAGCGCATCACAACTGACGGCAATCGGGCTCTTTTTCCCTTGAACCGACACAGTTTCAACACCATTAATCTCGCCATCGACGGGCCTGTGCCGTCGCCGCCAACCAGCGAGAATATCCTTGGAACCGATGATCGGGGCCGCGATGTCTTTGCCCGTTTGCTCTACGGCTTTCGCCTGAGCGTGCTCTTTGGTTTTGCCCTGACCATTGTCGGCACCCTGGTGGGCATTGTCAGCGGGGCGATCCAGGGATTTTTCGGCGGCAGAACGGATCTTTTTTTCCAGCGCTTTATCGAGGTCTGGAGCGCCATGCCGGAGCTCTACCTGCTGATAATCTTTGCCTCCATCTTCAAGCCCAGCGTTCTTCTGCTCTTAATCCTGCTCTCACTGTTCAGCTGGATGGGGCTGTCCGATTATGTGCGCGCTGAATTCCTGAAAGGTCGGAATATGGAATATGTCAAGGCGGCACGGGCCCTTGGTGTTTCCAATGTCACCATCATGGTTCGCCACCTCCTGCCCAATGGTATGACCCCGGTTATCACCTTTCTGCCGTTCCGCATGTCGGCCTCGATCCTGGCGCTCACCAGTCTCGATTTCCTTGGTCTGGGGGTGCCGCCAGCCACTCCCAGCCTGGGCGAACTTCTGGCCCAGGGTAAATCCAATATTGATGCCTGGTGGCTTTCCCTCTCCACCTTCACGGTCCTGGTGGGAACCCTGGTTCTGCTGATCTTTATTGGTGAGGCCTTGCGTGAGGCCTTTGACCCCAGGAAGATCTGAGGGGAGGAGATTGAACTGGAGTCCACTTCGTCCCCTGACATATCAAGCCCACGACCTGGAAAGGTTGGTGGGCTTTTGATTTTTACAGGGGTACCACCGAGCTTTCACCCAATGCCGGAGGATGGAGATGCTTTTTC
>JACDZF010000125.1 GCA_013426795.1 Desulfocapsa sp.
GAGCATCTGACTCTTAATCAGCAGGTTCCCGGTTCGAGTCCGGGACGGCCCACCAGTAAAATCAAGCACTTAGTCAACATCTGGCTAAGTGCTTTTTTGTTCGGTTCTATGCCGGTTCTATGGGGCTGATCAATCCAGGTACAAATCAATATTCCGACAGCGCCTTTTTCTGACCAAATAAAAAAACCGCCTCCATCTCGAAAGCAAGAAGCGGTCTCGTCAATGCGTGATCCTGATTTACCAGCCCTGATTTTTAGGGGCTATTATCCACTCGCCAGAACAGGGGAGGCGGGGACAGAAGGGCTTCCTGTCCTAGCCCTCCATCTTCTCAGCTTCGGCCAATGCTTCTTGCGGTTCTCCTATTCCACAGGTGGTTCCCCTTTCTTTAAATGTGATGATGTTGCTTCTTGAGGAGAAATATACAAGCTCATAGTCGCTTTTAGGAATTCCTGTTTTGACAACTCGCCCTTTTCCATCATGTCCAAAAAGGGCGTTAAGCATACTCCACGGGATGACTCTGGTGTCATCGCCAATCTTTTTTTCAAGTTCTCCTGGAAGCTCTGCTTGGCCATGATGCACCTTGCCCTCTGTTTTTTTTACCGTCTATGAACCTATCACCGCTTTCATTATAGATGCTTGAGGTTTATGAATCAAGGCTTCTTCCCTTGGGGTTAACTTGAGGTAGCGATTCGCTCTCCCATGTTGGCTGCCTCTAACACCTTGGCGGCAAGTAGGTAAACCTTTATCGTATTGATTCCTGAATCAGGTTACGCCCAGATGTCCAACAGAAAAATGGCATAAGGTAAAACGTTCTTATTTAGAGATATAAAAAATGAATGTCGATTCACTAAAATGATTGACATAAATTCAAAATGTCATATGATTAATCATCATCCTGCAAGTGCCTTTCATGGGCCTTGTAGCACCCCGGTTGCCCGCGCTCCGGGGTTTCTTATTCTTAGGCATAATATGTCAATAAAACGAGTATCCTGCTATATAGACGGATTCAACCTCTACCATTCTATCCATGACCTTGGCCCAAACTGCAACTATTTAAAATGGTTAAATCTCTGGTCACTCCCTTCAGCATTCATTAAGTCTTCCCAAGAAAAAATCACCAACGTTTATTACTTCACGGCTCTTGCTCATTGGTTGCCGGAGCCAAAAGAACGACATGAAGAATTCATAAAAGCTCTATCTTTCTATGGCGTAACAACAATTCTCGGTCATTTCAAAGAAAAACACAGCAGTTGCAAGGCATGTGGGGCAACGTGGAAAACACATGAAGAAAAGCAAAGTGATGTCAATATTGCTGCTTATCTGATACACCATGCTCACCTTAATGCTTTTGATAAGGCATTAATCATTTCTGCCGATTCTGATCTATGCAACGCAATCCAACTTGTTTTAGATACCCACGAAGATAAAGAAATAAATATATTAGTTCCTCCAAATCGCTATGAAATAACGCGGGAATTGAGAGGGATGGTGGGATCATTTAAAATCAAACAGAAGCACTTAAAAAACAATCTATTGCCAGATGTAGTTACAGAAAACCCTAGCGGTAATATCATTGCCCGTAAACCAAGTAAATACAACCGCTAATCGGTAGGTTCTTTGACAGATAACAGTCCCTAACCCTTCAGCCACTTGTTGTTAATCCCTGATTGCGGGTGGCCAATGTCTTGAAACGCCCCGAACCGTTCATGTTCAGATTCAGTAAGGGATTCGATTCTTTTGGCGGTATTGAAGTCTCTGAGGAATCCTTAAGTTTTTCACGGCCTAATTTCTCCTCAAGTTTGTTGATGGATCACTTCTTATTGGAAGTCTTATTCCAACAAAACCCGTAAACTTTTTCAGGCTCTGGGTTTCTGGTCTTCTTTAAGTCCTGTTAAACTATCAACTGGCACGGAAGCTTTATTTCACTCTTATCGAGCGCTTTCTTTTGACTGGTCTCTTTTCTTCCTCGACTGCCGGGATAAAGGAGACAGTCGGAAGCAAAACTGGTGGCCATGGCCCCCTTGAAGTAATGGTGACAATAAACTCCCTAGCCGAACTATAGAGCATTGAAGCCCCGCTAATTTTGAGCAACTTTTCAGGATCTTCCCATTCTTTTCTCACCGAGAACAGACCAACAGCAATAAGATGAATGGAGTAGGGTATTTTCTTTTTCTCGTTTTCTGGAAACGCGGTAATTTCCAGCATCACCTGATATGTGTCATTATCAGTGGCTTTTTCTATAGCAACTTTTGTCTCAAATGCAATCTCCGGCACGCCTTCTGCGGTATCAAACTCAGCGTCTGCCGCCACCTGCACAAAAGGAAAAAAATAATTTTTTACTGTTAAAGGTGAATTCATCATGCAAGCTGCTCAAGCTGTTCAGATTTATCAATCAGAGAAGAAACCATGCTCTGCCGACTCCATTGAGCTACAGGTTGCTTGTTGCCGTCTATAGCCCTGAACCATCTCTGGTTATGCTCTTCTTTACCCGTTACATGAATGGTAAGTTTGCCGTTCACTGCGTTTACGAGTTTTATCATTGATGCGATTGTAAAATTCGCATTCCCCCTGAAGACTTTGGTGATATAGGCTTGTGACACACCTATGGACTCAGCAAGGTCTTTTTTGGTTATGCCACGGAATTTCATTAACTGATGAAGTTGAAGAGAAAACTCAAGTATGCTCTTTTCTTCTTGAAACTGCTCTGTGCCTTCAAGATCAGCCCATAAATCTGAAAAGGATTTGTAGTCTTTCATTTTTGATCTCCATTATCAAAATAAGTAATTGTGTTGGCTAAATACGCCTCGGAATACTTTTTCCTGAGATTGATAATGCGGTTGATTTCCTGCTTATTGACTTTCCTACCTGACTTTATATGTTGGCAGCTACAGATGATTACTTTTTTTTGATGTTCTGAATAAAACCAGAGAAGTCGTAAACCTCCGGCAATAAGTTCATAGATACTGCTGCCCTTGTTGGCCTCGTGGGAAATATCCATGGGCAACAACCTTGGCCCGTTAGGGTTGACTGATATTTGACTAATGATGGCAAACAACCTTCTAAACGATCCGGCATAGTTCTCATTGAGGGACGAGCCCCATGCAATAAGAGGGGAAACCCCATCTTCCCCACACACTTCATATACCGTCCAGAGGCCCTTTTTTACTGGTATCAAAAACACGCGTATTTAACCTTTAAGTTAAGTGAATTTCCCCTGAAAGTCAATCTACCAGATATGGTATGCTGCAATTTCACGATACACTGCAAGCAACTGCTCCCGAAATTGCCGCATAGTCTTTATTTATGGGCATTGCAAACAAACAGGCTCCGCTGCTTCTCTTCGCCCATAGTTCACCAAGGGCCTTTTTCTCCTTGGATTCATCATTCACAAGGTGCCCACCCTTGTATTCAACCACCAGCACACGGCCATCTTTCAACTTGCAGACAAAATCAGGATAAAATTTGTCAGTTGATGTTTGCAACCAGAATGACTGCCCCGGACGCCTGACCGGGTTTCTCACCCAAAATTCAACTTCATCCAAACGGTCAATAACTTGAGCACATTCAAATTCTTCCCCACTCTCTTCCAGGTCGCCTATTTCAGGATAGTAGTGTTTTTTAAAGCTGTATCTGCCCCTATATGCTTTTGAATAGGCATATCTTCGGGGATCAGCGGCATAGGAAAAACAGATATCCGGGGTAACAGCCACTTCTGCCTTCTCACCAAATAACAACAACTGATAAATTTTCTGATGATTGTCATGCCTGAACAGATCAATCTTCTTCTCTGCTGCTTTTTTCAGCCGATATTTATCAAGAACAAGACGATCAAGAGGGATGTTTCGCTGGTCTATAAGGGCCTGCACAAGGCGCGTTAAAAAAACACCCATCTCTTCCGGGAAAATATCAACATGGGGAATGTTATTCTCAAGCCAATAAGAAAGGCTGGCAACGCTCCACCCTGTATCACTCTCAAAAAGCTCCATCTGCTTTTGTAATTTGGACACGAATTGAGTAGAGATACGGCCATCGTCGGTCATATCAATTATCCCTGTCTGAGCGTCGGGCCGTTGCGTTGCATATTCTTCTTCACTAAGCAGAGCATTACATTTTGTGAGTTCCCAGTGATGGTCAAGGAAATGCGTCTCTTCAAATCCCTCAAAAAGATTCCCCTGTTTGATAGATAAGACCGGCACAGCAAATGGGACATTCTTTTCAGAAGGTGTCCGCTTATCCTCAACAGGATTTTTGCCGGTTAAAACTTGAAAAGCCTGATCGATCACGGCTTTCCCCTTATCTGTACGGCAACAGGATTTAATCTCTTCCCGCTCCTTCTCACTCATTTCACCCGTGAAGATGAATTTATTTGCCTCTTCATCAAAGGAAACTTTCTTGCGTGTCTCTTCAGAGAGCTTTTCAATTTGCGGAGTCTCTGACATAGTAATCGACACCACACCCATAAATGGCTTACCTGTCTCAAAGGGGAGCCCAGGCTGCTCTTGCCTAGCAGGAACAATAAGGTCTTTAGCCTCTTGTCGCTCAAACCCACTTTGTACCAAGGCATCCGTCAAAGTCTTTGCCACTTCCCCAAAGTTTGCAGAGGTAGCAAAGGCATAAGCCATATTTAAGGATTCATGTTTTTTCCATCCTGCCCGTGGCAGTCGCATGACCCGGCCTAATAGCTGTTCGATGGCCGTAGCCGACCGGTTTTCCGCCACACTGCACAGGACATAGGCAAAAGGGCAATCCCATCCTTCACGCAAGGCTTGGACGGTTATGATAAATCTTATAGGTGTCTTCTGGTCTGCAATGTCAACCTTTTCAAGGTCCTTAATTGTGCCCGTGGCAATGGCAATCTGTTCTTCAGGTATATTGTGATCTGTAAGCAAACATTGCTTCACCACGTCCACGGAAAGCGTTTCTTGACCTTGCCGAAGCGGTTGGGCCTGAATCAACATGATAGGCCGGATATACTCGCCGGTTTGCTGCCGCTCTAGGTTTGCCGTTTGTTCAAGACCCTGGCGGCAATGGATGGCATCAGCAAGCAATTCTTTCCATTCCGGTCTGGTATCAAGACGAATCGGTAACTTGATCATCTGGGCTGATTTCAGGTCAGCGGCTGAAGCGCTATACAAAATGTTACTCGGACACTCTTCTTTGGCGGGAGTGGCGGTATATTCGATAATGCAGGATGGATTGAATCGGGCCAGGGTTTCAAAGGAAAGAGGAGTACGGGCATTATGGGCCTCATCGACAATGACGATCGGCCTTCGCAGGCGCAGCACATTGGCCAGTGAATGAATGATATTACCACCCTCAGCTCTCTCCAAGAGTTCAAGTGTATGAGGGGGCAATCCACTGGTATGATCCATCAAATAGCCGTCACCTCTGTACACTCTTCTCCCTTCAGTATCATCAACTCGGAAGGCCTGCATGGTAGCTACGATGATAGTCACCTCGCTGTCAAGTTGCGACGGTTTGACATAAAGGGCCTGTTCGACATCCAAGACATTTACCGGGCCTGCCGTATCTTCCACTGCCTGCCGGTAGGGATGCTTCCGGTCGCGCAGGGCCTTTATCGTCTGCTCCAAGATGGCATTGGACGGCACCAGCCACAAGACAACAGGGCTTTTCGTGTGCAGCAACTTATCGGCAGCAACCCCGATACTGTGACAGGCGACAATGGTCTTGCCGCCGCCGGTTGGTATCCGCAAGCACACATACGGCAGGCCTGGTAATTCCTTCACTTCATGATAGGTATTATTAACCTTTAAGGTCTTTCTCGTCACAGAATAAAAGGAGACATTCGCATCGTCTGTGCGACTACATTCCTGGAAATATAAAGCCAAGGCATCTAAGGCCCATTCCTGATAATTTTTTAGTACAAGCATCAACCCACCTTTAGTTCATAGGGAATCTGGCGAAAAATGATATTTTCCTGTTTGAGCTTTGCCAACCCTAACCGGCAACTTGTGCCATAGATGACTTTCGCCCCGGCATGGGATGGCAGTTCGGCAAGCACTGCGCGGGTAAGGGCATTGCCGCCTTGCGCCGTCTTATCGCCTAAGATGCCGTTGTAGAGAAGGTAAATGGCGGTATCATTATGAATGCCGATCCGGGGGGACTTGCCGGAAACCTCATCCGGCAAGGGTGATCCCGTTTGCTTGAAGTAGACGAAGCGGGCAAGGTCAATGAAAGAAATACTTGAGGTGATATGGCCTTCAGCGTCTAAGAGCGTTTCCCCAAGCTGGCAGAAACGGAAACCGCCACCGAGAGCGGGAGCTTTCGCGTAACCTTGCGATACCCGCGACAGCCGTTTTGCTGTGATATTGCGACAGATGTGGCTATCCATTTCCACAGTGATAAAACGGCGGTTGCCTCCATCGGTGGCATTTTGCGCTAGCACAGCATGGCCGGTGGTTCCGCTTCCTGCAAAGGAGTCGAGAATAAGAGAGTCTTTGTCGGTTGCAATTTGAAGTATGCGCTGAATCAAGCGGGTAGGTTTTGGAGTAATAAAGATATCGCCACTTTCGGAAAGAATATCCCGCACTTCTGCTTTTGCTTCCGCATTTTGCCCCGCTTCGTTGTGAAACCATATAGTAGCAGGAACAACACCTTTTTTGACCTCAGAAAGATACTTTTTTATCCGGGGTGTATTTTTTCCTGATTTCCCCCACCAAACTCGCCCATCATTATTTAGTTGTTCGAATGTTTCTTTTGAAATTCTCCAATATGTTCCGGCAGGAGGGAAAAAACTTTTGCCATTGGATGCTTTTATTTCGTAAGTGCCTTGGCTGTAGAAATTTCTTGCTTGTATGGCGTTGGTTGTCCATGGCCCAAGGGGGTCATCGTCAGGGTTGGTGTAGGACTCGTTTAATTCGTCACTACGAGGCAGTAGGTTACGTTGCCAATTGTTGAGATTCTTGGCATACACAAGCACATAGTCATGCATTTCTGAAAAATGGCGTGCTGAGTTTTTGACGGTGTATATTTTTTGCCATATTAGGGTAGTGACAAAGTTTCTATTTCCGTAAATTTCATCCATCAAGCCTCTGAGGTTATGAACTTCATTGTCGTCAATGCTCAGGAATATCGCCCCGTCTTCTCGTAAAAACTTCCGCAAGAGCGCCAGCCTTGGGTACATCATGCACAACCATTTATCATGACGGGAAAGGTCTTCAGCTTCCTTGCCAACGGCTTTCCCCAACCATTCCCGCATTTCAGGGCTGTTTGTATTGTCGTTATAAACCCAACTTTCGTTGCCGGTATTGTACGGCGGGTCAATATAGATGCACTTCACCTGCCCGGCGTAATAGGGCAGAAGGGCTTTCAGGGCCAGCAGGTTATCACCCTGCACTAGCAAATTGCCGCTGTCCGGGTCGCCTACCGATAAATCAGCATCACACTTGAGTAAGTGAAACGGCACTTTTTTATGATGATTCACCACGGCCTTTTTGCCGATCCAATCCAGTGTAGGCATAACAACTCCATTAAATTGCAAAAAAATTCTGAACCCGAGTTTTGATGTACCAACATGAGTAGGGTTTCTCAAGCAAAATGGCAAACTATCTTGATGATAAGAATGACAAAGCCATAATCGGCGACCTAAGGCAAGCAATAGAGACCTTACCCCCGTTTTTGCGAAACAGATTTTCCAATCGAATCCGTCATCCGGGTAAGCTTCTGTATTCTCATGGGCATTGCGACATTTACCAGTTGCGTCTCCTCGTGCCAAAGCCGCCAATACGTCTGCCAGCGCATCCCTTTGGGCTTCTGCCCTGGATTACTGAATACCCCTGGACACCATCCCAAACGATTCCTGATTTTTTCCGCCTTCCTGATCATTCGAGAGGGCAAATCTTCCCGTTGACTTTCATAGACCAGTTGATTGCAATGCCGACAGATGAAAAAGCTGCCACTGTAGAGGAGGGCCACCCGTCGACCGCACCCATCAGCCGGACAAAGAAACCATGGGCGCCGACCGCCATAATTGCAGGATGTCCAATCGAGCAGAACAGCATATTCTGTACTTTGC
>JACDZF010000126.1 GCA_013426795.1 Desulfocapsa sp.
AGGAGATGGCATGTATCGACTAGTCTTCGCAACTCTGACATTTCTCATTCCAAGTGGCTTTGTGCAGGCAGAGCAGGTTTTCTCGTGCTCCGGCGCGAAGGTAAGAATCGAGGTTGTGAAAACCGGCGAATACTCGGTGGCATCTGTTGTAACAGCAAGAAGAGGTGATGCATCAACCGTGTACCGCTACAACGATATTGACTACATAGGCGGTATCTGCACAAAGAGTGCGTCAAACAAAGAGTTTATCGTGTATCAAGCCCATTGTGGTGGCAGTGGGTGCAAAGACTTAGATAATTGGGGAATTATCGATCCAGAAGATCTTCGTGCATTGCTCGCGCCAAGTGATTCAAACAAAGAGGAGGCGACAGTGATTCTTGGGCAGAAGCCGCCTCATATCGGCCACAAACTCAGTATTGAAAGAGAAAAAGTTAAGCTCGGCATGAAGCTCATATGAAGGGGGCCATTGAAAAGACAGACGCCTAACGAACAAGGATAGATTGTGCGCAACCAGCACAAGGCGTAACACTAAAAAGGGGAAAAAAAGGACACCTTACCTATTTACAGGAAACAGGGGGGACTCTGATTTTTACTTTATATCTACTTGTTTTTTTATACATTTCCAAAAATCCGAAATCACTAACCTTCAACTGGTACAATAAATGGGGGAAGGTCAATGCCTAAAAAGAAACCACCGAACAGCGTCCGCATCCGCAACAGCACGGCGGAGTTTTTGACATTCGCCTACCAAACAGGAGGTGACGGGGTGGAGGTGCGGGTGCAGGACGGCACGATCTGGCTGTCGCAAAAGAACATCGGGCAACTTTTTGAGACGACACCGGAAAACGTGCTGATGCACCTCAAGAACATCTACGCCGAAAATGAACTGACCGAGACGGCAACTGCTAAGGAATTCTTAGCAGTTCAAACCGAAGGGAAGCGGCAAGTGCAGCGCCGCATTCTTCATTTCAACCTGGATGCGATCATCGCGGTGGGCTACCGCGTGAATTCCAGGCGCGCCACGGCCTTCCGCCAATGGGCCACGGGAGTCCTGCGGGACTACACACTCCGGGGGTATGTGATGGACCGAAAGCGCATGGAGAACGGCTCGTTCCTGGGGGAGGATTATTTCGAGCGTTTGTTGGAGGAGATCCGGGAAATCCGCCTGTCCGAGCGGCGCTTTTATCAAAAGATCGCTGACATCTATGCCACGGCGATGGATTACGACCGGGACGAGCCGATAACAAAAGAGTTTTTCGCCAAAGTGCAGAATAAGATGCATTACGCCGTCCATGGGCACACCGCCGCCGAGTTGATCGTCCGGCGCGCCGACCACAGGAAGGAACGCATGGGCTTGACGACATGGGCCAAAGCTCCGAGCGGTAAGATTCTCAAGGGCGATGTCGTGGTGGCAAAGAATTACCTGACGGAGGCGGAACTCGAGGAACTGGGGCGTATCGTGAGTGCCTACCTCGATCTGGCGGAAAGCCGGGCCAAACGCCGCGTGCCGATGACGATGGAAGACTGGGCCAAGCGGCTGGATATCTTCCTCTCAGCAGATGAGCGGGAAGTGCTGCAAGACGCCGGACGCATCAGTGCCGAAATCGTACGGGAGCACGCCGAGGGCGAGTTCGACAAATACCGCGTGATCCAGGACAGGCTCTTTACGAGTGATTTCGACACCTTTGCGGCACTGGAGAAACATGGCGAGGACAAGCGCGATGAGTAAGACCATTGATGAAATCCTTGCCCCCAAGCCGGAAGCCCGCCCGCGCATCTACGCCTACTCGAGGACGGTGAAAGATCTGAAGGAAAAGGGGAAGGACGGCGGCTTGTCGGGGAAGGACAAGAAACAACTCACCGACGAGGAGAAGGAATACAAGTCAAAGCGGAAAATGGTGCAGGAGAAGCTCATCAAGTTCGCCACCCGCATCCCGGCGTTCATGTATCAAACCGACTTCCGGGAGAACACCTTGCAGGACGTGATCACCAAGATTGAACCCGACTTATTTCAAACCGTGACCTGTCTGACGGTGAAGGATTTAAACTTGCTGGCCCGGCTGAAGGTTTTCAATACTGAGTACACGAACCAAGCCGTGTTCGCCTTCCGGCGTTACGAAGACGCCTCGCTCCTTTACACGGGCATCGAAAGCCACGATGGGCTGCTATAAAAACACAAATTGAACGTGAAGAACTTGCGGCCGAGGCACAAACACTACTGGATGAACTATATGCTCAATTAAAGAGCAACAGTGCCAAGCTGATCGAAATAGACCACATCCTTCGCGGGTAGTGTCACAAAACTTCACCTTAAGCGACGTACGAAATGTCGAAACCACCCAAAGTGCCGCCACATATGAAGGGCCAGATGGCTCAGTTTCGAAGATTATTGCTTTCCTACACGGACTTCAAGCATTCTAAGTTGGTTGCTGAATACATTCTTCAGAATCAATTACACAAGCAATATCCTGGCGAAGCGCACATTCTATTGCCAGCACTCAACTGTTCTATGATCATGGCCTATACACGCCCCTTCTCAGGAAATTCAGGACGGGGCCGGGATGCCGCACCGGATCTACCCTCACGCTTCCTGAAACTTCTGTCGGCAGACGAGTTGAAAATTCACTGGATTGCACTCAATGACCGAAACAAGTTTTTGGCTCACACTGATGCTGAAGCAGCTGCATTGGAACCAGTACGTGTCAGATACTCAGAGAGAGTCGAGTTGCTCGTGCCACTTGTAGTTGACCGCATGGCCCCTCTCGATGAGGCGCCAACTGAGCTTATTCGTTCTGCGGCATCAAAGCTTTTCGAAGCAACATTGCTTAAACGGGTAGAGTTGGAGCCATTGTTCAAAGAATACTTCCGTGTTGCTGATCCTATGGCTCTCTATGATGAACCCGATGACGATACCGATGGATATTAATAGCATAAAGCGCCTACATGCAGTCGGCGGGGAGCAGTTTTCTTCGAATCAAGTTCAGTGGCCGCCGCTGGTGAGGCTGGTGGTTATACAAGGGAAGCTCGCTGGTATTTCGTTGAAATGTCCCTGTTTGCCGCTGTGACTGGTCAACGCGGGTGCAATATTCAGCTATTCTTCCTCCGGGAACTCCCTGGAATATCCGCCATCTTCCGTGGCGTCCAGGGAGAGCAGGGCAGCGGCTTCGGTCACCGGAAGTCCATGCACGTCCTTTAATTTTTTGCCCACCGCCCGCGAACGAACCTGAACCTTGTCAATGGTTTCCGAGGCCTGGTGTAGCTTCTTCTGCACGGCCTCAAGGACATCGCCATGCCTCGCCCACTCGGTCTTGACCGCTGCCAGAAGATTCCAGACCTCACTGGAACGGTGCTGGATGGCGAGAGTTCGGAATCCCATCTGCAGGCTGTTCAAGATCGACCATAAATTGGAAGCCTGACTCTGTATTTTCCACCGGCGGCTAGTCTGAGGTGCTGGAGGGCGATGGTGGGAAAGTCAGAATGGGAGATAGCGATGGGCACCGGAAAAATTAATTTGTCACCTTTTCTCAGAAATGATGATACACGGAACGAATGTGTCGGCCCCAAACCAGGGACTTGAATCATGGGATTTATCCAAAAACGGTATATCCTTCCTTCTTGGGTGATAAGCAGATAAGCGAATGTTCGGTCATCATTTTTTTGTTTGTGAATATTTTAAGGAATATTACTACATTGCAAACCATCTCGGGATGGAAAGGTACGAGTCCTGAGCTTGTTGGTAGAGGAAATCATCCCGCACTCCTTGCGAGTCGGGATGATATACAGATCTGCTTAATTACTTGTTATCAATAAGATGATGATACGCACTCTCTTTATTGTTTCGTTTGGACTTTTATTCTTGCCCCCTCAGCTCTGTCAGGCTGAGGATGACTCTGTCGATGGCTATTATAGTAAGCTGGTTCCATATTGCCATTCTTCGGCTGAACCACCGGATTTCATAAAATGCTATGACCCGGTTGAGGAAAGTGTCGATATCATCCCTGACAACAACTCAATGTATTATTTAAAAATTCGTACAGAAGGCTCAAACATGCATTTTTGCGAATACGAAGGTATAGCTCGCATGGTCAACGGAATGTTGGTTTCGTTTGGTGAAAACTGCAAAATTATCGTAGAGGTAGTTGACGGAGTCGCAAGTGTAGGCTGTGAGGGAGAAGGCTGCGACGCCTATTGTGGTGCTCGTGCTCAACTTGTCACATGGGGACTCAAGAAGACGCCTTAAGGCGAACTATTTATTACACCGTATCTGCCATGAATAGAGCATAGGTTTGGTGAGTTTAAAATTTATTGATTGGATCGATTAACAACAAGATTAAGGCATGAATACCAAAAGTATTACAGGGAAATATGTTAGGACAAAAAGCAAGATTTTTTGATAACTATTCGCTTCAGTGGACCCGGCGAACAGCGCCGGCCCACTGAGCTTCACGCTATGCAAGGGAAGCTCGCTGGTATTTCGTTGAAATGCCCTTGCTTGCCGCTGTGGCTGGTCAACGCGGGTGCCATATTCAGCTATTCTTCCTCCGGGAACTCGCTGGAATATTCGCCATCTTCCGGGGCGTCCAGGGAGAGCAGGGCGGCGGCCTCGGTCACCGGAAGGCCATGCACGTCCTTTAATTTTTTGCCCACCGCCCGCGAACGAACCTGAACCTTGTCAATGGTTTCCGAGGCCTGTTGCAGCTTCTTCTGCACGGCCTCAAGGACATCGCCATACCTGGCCCATTCGGTCTTGACCGCTGCCAGAAGGTTCCAGACCTCGCTGGAGCGATGCTGGATGGCGAGGGTTCGGAATCCCATCTGCAGGCTGTTCAAAATCGCCCAGAGCGTTGTGGGGCCGGCAATGACCACCCGGAACTGGCGCTGCACCGAATCCACCAGCGCTGTCCGCCTGATGACCTCGGCAAAAAGGCCCTCAATGGGCAGAAAGAGGATGGCAAAGTCAGTTGTCGTGGGGGGATTCAGATACTTTCGGGAAATGTCTGCGGCGCAGAGCTTCACCCGATTTTCCAGCTGCTTCCCCGCGGCCTCTATTCCGGCCAGGTCTCCCGCTTCCTGACAATCAATGAGCCGCTGATAATCCTCCATGGGAAATTTGGCATCGATGGGCAGCCAGACAACATCCTCACTGGTGCTTCCCTGGCCCGGCAGTTTGATGGCAAATTCAACCCGCTCGCCGTTACCCCTGGTGGCGACGTTCACCGCGTACTGATCGGCATGCAGCACCTGTTCCAGCAGCGTCCCAAGCTGGACCTCGCCCCAGGTGCCCCGGGTCTTGACATTGGTCAGGACTTTCTTGAGATCGCCCACGCCGGTGGCCAAACTCTGCATCTCACCCAGCCCCTTGTGGACCAGCTCCAGCCGTTCGCTGACCTGCTTGAAGGACTCACCCAGGCGTTTATCAAGGGTCCCCTGGAGTTTTTCATCAACGGTCTGGCGCATCAGATCAAGCTGCCTTGCGCTGTCCACCTGCATCGCCTGCAACTTCGCCTCCACCGTCACCCTGAGTGCCTCAAGCTTTTTCTCATTGGAATCGGCAAGCCTGGCGATCACCGTTGACATTGCTTCAAGCTGCACCTTCTGACCATGGGCCAGCTCACCCATGATCCTCGTACTGTTTTCGCCGATCCCGGTGAGGGCGGCAATCACCTCCTGCCGCAGCTGTTTGCCCGTGGTGGAGGACTCGGCCCGCATCCCGTCCAGCCGTTCATGGCTCACCCTGGCAAAGGCGGCAAGCTGTTCGGAGAATAAATTCAGCTGTCCCTTTTGCAAACCACCGACATCATTCATCCTTTGGGTCACAGAGTCACCAAAGGTCGCAAAGGCCGCCATGATTTCCTGGCGCTGCTCGCGGGACATCCGCCCCAGCTCCTCACGACTCCGGGCCATCTCATCGTGAATCTTCAATTCCCCTCGTTCCTGAACCTTCTGCAAATCATCAAAACGCGCTGACATCGCGGCAGAATCAATCTGGCCAGCCATCTTTTTTAAAATCACTCCCAGAAGAACCAGCACCACCAGCAGCAGGAACAGGGGAGCGTATATCAGAATATCCATCGACAGGCACCTCGTATCATTGGAATATCATGGAGTTTCAGCCGATGGTATCGACTGCGGCGAATGCCGGCTCGTGCAGGGGGAGAAGAATATCCGCCATTCCTTTCACCCGCATCAGGATATCATAGGCCTCATAGGTGTTGATGCTGGTTCCCGGCGGAATCACCTCCATTTCCATGGCCCGGATGGCCGGCGGCGGCTCAAAATTCTCGCTGATAACACAGAAGCCGGTGATGGCGGCCTTCCCCAGTTTGGTATCAACCAGCACGGTCAGGCCGCCCGGACTGTGGGCCGGGGTATGCACCACCGAAATCCCGGGGACGATCTCGCCATCAGCACTGATCGGCCGGATCTGTCGGGCTGCCTCAATCTCAAGGATATAATCTTCCACATATCGGTAATCCAGGGGATGACAGTGATGGATGGTTTCCAGCTCCTTTTCATGGATATAAAACACCGCGTTGGTGCACCTGTAGTCATTCTCACAGTGATCGGCATGGAGATGGGTGTGGATAACCACGTCAATATCCTCGGGTTTCAGCCCCCATCTGGACAATCCTTCCTCAAAGGTATGGATGCGGCCGCCGATATTCTTTTCCCGCTCCGCCGACTGAATCGGACGCATCTCACCGGTGTCCACCAGAATCTTGCGGTCGCCACCTTCAAGATACCAGCAATATATGGGAATGGTGTAGGGCTTGCCGTAGTCGAGCTGATAGGTCATCATGCCCTTGTCAAATATCTTGGTCCCCATGACGATGGGATGAATCCGGTAGGTGTTCATGGTGTCTTCCTTGGTTGCTGGAGGGTATCAGAGTGAAGCGGAAAAATGATTATTCAACATACCCTTTCATGGAAAAAAGTGTATAGTAGCTGGCTAAAATAGATTTCCGCCTTCAATAAAAAAACGACGAAGAAGATATGCCAAAAACCGTCACCATCCTGCTCATGCTGTTGTCTGTTCTCGCCTTTGGAACATTAGGTTTTATGTTCATCGAACACAGCAGTTTTATGGACAGCCTTTACATGACCATGATCACCATCACCACCATCGGATATGGTGAGATTTTTCCCTTGAGCACGACGGGCAGGATCTTCAACATGGCCCTGATTCTGGTGGGGGTAGGGCTGGTCATGCTGACATTCAGCAAGATTACCGAGGCAGTGGTGGAAGGCGAGTTGCGTGCTATTTACGGGAGATTAAATATGAAAAAAAAGGTCACATTCCTTTCTGATCACTATATCATCTGCGGGTTTGGACGCATTGGCCGGGTTATCTGCAACCTGCTCCATGAAGCCCATAAACCCTTTGTCGTGGTGGAGAATAACCCCAAGGTGGCGCAGGAGCTGACAGATCTTGGCTACCTCTACCTTGATGGCGAGGCCTCCAGTGACGACATGCTGCTCAAGGCCGGAGTGCTCAAGGCAAAGGGGCTGATTTCGGTGGTCTCCTCGGACTCTGACAATGTCTATATCACCCTGTCGGCTCGCGGTTTAAACAACGATCTCTATATAATGGCCCGTTCCAGCGGTGTTGAGGGCGGAGAAACCAAACTGATGCGCGCCGGGGCCAACCGGGTTATTTCGCCATACTATATCGGGGCCTGCCGGATGGCCCAGCATATCCTGCGGCCCACCGTCACCGATTTTATCGACCTCACCGTGCACGGAGGCGAACTTGGTCTGCGCATGGAAGAGCTGGCCGTCTCCGATCATGGGGCGATGGTCAATTACAGCCTGATGGAGTCAAACATCCGTCGCGACTTTAATCTGATTGTTGTCGCCATCAAACGGGATCAGGGCGAGATGCTGTTCAACCCCAATCCCACCAGCATGATCCTGAAAGGCGATACCCTGATTGTCCTGGGTGATTACGAAAAGATTAAGGAGCTGGAGAAGATTATTTAGAGCCCGTTA
>JACDZF010000389.1 GCA_013426795.1 Desulfocapsa sp.
AGGTGGTACACTTTTCAATTGCCGAAACTGGTACACTTTTACATTGCCATTAACAGATGGGTTAGCCGTTATAGTGCAACGGTTTGATAACAAGACCATTTGGGCAGAGTAAGCGAAAATCTTCCTCGACTTCTGCGTCGTTTGTAGCGATAGCTCCAGCCAACGAAGCAGCGAGGATGTAATCAACATCTAGCATAGAGTGTTCGGCGTTCCGTAGTACCTGTGGAGTGGGCACATCTGGAATACGGCATTGATATCTGCCAAAAATGCGAAGAACAGCAAGCATTTGGCTTTGTATCCAGCGAAACCAAGCCCATTGTGGGCCAAGTAGTTCTGGTTCGAGAGCTTCATACTCAGGCGCTTCAGCATGAAGCTGTGCATAGATATTGCGAACGCGGGTGAAATCCGTTGCTAACGACAGCCTGGCGTTGGCAACAGCAGCAGGAAAATCTCTGAACTCAATGCCGATAAGTTCCGGGAAGTACAGATGTATCACCTGACATCTCACAAGAAATGATTTCGTGTCAGCTTCAACATGTGTTTTCATTTCTTCAAGATCAGCCAGCACTTGACCTTCTGGAACAAACGTTCCGTTACAAAGCTTTGCGTTGAAAATATATGTACCTTCAATGCGGCGATCATACAACGGAAGGCATGGTTTACGCGTTTCAAACTAATAGCGTAAAAGTGTGCCAATGTTTGGAATAAGAGAGAATGAAGCGGGTTGATCAGGCACCTTTGAGAAACAACGAACTTGACTCTTCGCACCTGTGGTCATGAGTTCGAAAAACAGGGACTCAATAATCAATGCCTTGTGGTTTTTGAACACATCGAGAATCTGAGTGCCAGGAGCACCATCGAGAAAACTTTTGTCGACAACAATTTCGCGCATGATTGAAAACGGCTAACGTGCGGCTCACCGGAACCGCGCTGTTTGCGGTTTCCGTGTGAAGCCGGTGGTTATGCGCCAGTCAGTTATTTGGCGTTGGATGTGAAATGTTTTCATATGA
>JACDZF010000390.1 GCA_013426795.1 Desulfocapsa sp.
GAAAATTATCTTCTCGTGCCGGATGCTTGGAGGCGGAGAGTCATACAGCTTGTGGGAAGCGATCTCTTTGCATTCCCGTTGGTGCATATTATCGATACGTTTTTTTCCGATCAAAATTTGACTTTACCTATCGGGAAGAATTGGCGGAACGTTGCTGCTAACATATTTGATGTGGTAGACGGCAAGCGTATTCTCTTCGAGAATGACGACTCCCTTTTCCATCAATTGCGAACCGCTCCCACACCTTTGCAACTCCTTCGTGAACAGGTTGCCATGAGCATGACTGCCAATGAAATCCACGATGATGTTCATCATTTCTTCGGGAAGATTTTAGCGATGACTGAATGATGACTATCTGTTGATAGAAAACATAGTAGCCACCATGAACTTCCGCATAGCCGATACCTTTCCCGAAAGCCTTGGCAGACTGACCAGCGATGAGCAGAAGGCAGCCAAGACCTCCGCTTTTGACCTGCAAATTAATCCGGCCAATCCAGGTATGAAATTCCATCGTCTTGATAAGGTTAAAGACAGGAATTTCTGGTCGGTGCGGGTAAGTTCTGACCTCCGCATGATCGTTCACCAGACCGCATTCTATTGCTGTGCTATATTGTGAATTGGCAGTTTGCTAATGACAACGCTCGGATAAAATTACGGCGCCTTTATCCGACACTTGGTTGTTGACGAGACACTAGGTTTTGATGCTAAGAAAATTCTATTATGGATTGAACAGGGATATCAAGATACACTGTCCTGTTTGGGACAAGTAAAAGATGCTCTTCAATCAAGAGACTCTTTATGAAGATCCGAAATTGCCGTTGGGTAAGCATTTAAGCGTGACATTATGTTCGATCAAGATCTTATGCAGGCGATGACTCGACTTAAGTGAACTTTAGATGTATTTAATGTGTATTGTCATACAGTTGTCGCGCCCATCATGTACCCCGCCGCCCTGATAAGTATTCTTTCATAAATATTTATAAAATATGTTCATATGCTTCGAGCTTGAA
>JACDZF010000127.1 GCA_013426795.1 Desulfocapsa sp.
TGCACCTGTTTGAGTTTCCGGCAAGGATTTAAACCCTGTTCCAGAAGCTTGCCTATGCGACTGACCTTCTGCTGCCAGTTCGATTCCAGTAAAAGATTAATGGAGGCACAGGCCACCTGACAAGCCAAGGGGTTGGCCATAAAGGTGGGGCCATGCAGAAAGACGCCGGGAGAGCCGGTGGAGATGGTTGCGGCCACCTGATCCGTGCAGAGAACCGCTGCCAGGGTCATCATGCCGCCGGTCAAGGCCTTGCCCAGGCACATGATGTCCGGGCTGATCCCAGCGTGATCACAGGCAAACATCTTCCCGCTGCGGCCAAAACCGGTGGCAATTTCATCGGCGATGAGTAACACCTGAAAGTGATCACAGAGGGCACGGACTTGCCTGAGATACTCGGGATGATAGAAGCGCATACCGCCTGCTCCCTGGACGATGGGCTCAAGGATCACGGCGCAGAGTTCCTGCCGATGCTCCTCCATCAGCCGGGCAAAGGAGTCGATATCACCGCTGTCCCAGGGGTCTGAAAACCGGCATTGGGGCCGCTGGGCAAAGTAATAGCGGGGCAGAACTCCACCAAAGAGGTGGTGCATTCCGCCCACCGGATCACACACCGACATGGCGTGGAAGGTGTCGCCATGGTAGCCGCCGCCGATGGTGAGAAACCGGCAGCGCTCCGGCTCACCAGCTGCCTGCTGATACTGGATGGCCATCTTCATCGCCACCTCGACTGCCACCGAGCCGGAGTCGCAGAGAAACACCTTTTCGAGCCCAGGCGGGGCCATCTCCACCAGCAGGCGGGCCAGCTCCACCGCCGGGGCATGGGTGAGGCCGCCGAACATCACATGGGCCATGCGAGCCGCCTGCTCCTGCAGGGCCCGTACCAGCACCGGATGGCTGTAGCCGTGGATCACCGACCACCAGGAGGCCATGCCGTCAATGAGCTCCCGTCCATCCATCAGGCGGATGCGCACCCCGGAGGCCGATTCCACCGGGTACACCGGCAGGGGATCGGTCATGGAGGTGTAGGGGTGCCAGAGATGTTCCCGGTCGTACTGGAGGAGGTCTTGGAGATTCATGGAGGTGAGGGAGGCTGCCATCGGGAGAAATGAGCTTACACGGAGCGGATGGTTGTGGGGATTTCTGGCGGGGAATCCTGAAAGCTCAAGCCCATGCTGCCAATGGCCCGCAGATCCTCTTCCAGGCCATTGCCGGCGGTGGTCAGGTAGTTGCCGACGATGGCGCCGTTGGCCCCGGCGGCGAAGCATTGATACTGCGCCGCTCCAAACTGGTTGCGGCCCCCGGCCAGCCGGATCACGGCCCGCGGGTTGATCAGGCGGAAGAGGGCAATGGTACGCAGGACCTCAGGGAAGGGGATGGGCTCCAGGTCTGCCATGGGCGTGCCGGCGATGGGGGTGAGGATATTGAGGGGAATGGAGAGCACCGCAAGGTCGCGCAACTCGAAGGCAAGCTGCAGGCGCTGTTCCAGGGTCTCGCCCATGCCGATGATGCCGCCGGAACAGATTTCCATGCCGGCTTCTCTGGCGATGCGGATGGTCGCTACCTTCTCCTCCCAGCCATGGGTGGTGCAGACCCGGGGGAAAAATTCACGGCAGCTCTCGAGATTACAATGATAGCGCCGGACCCCGAAGTCCACCAGGCGGGCGGCCTTCTCCGGGGTCAAAAAACCCATGGAGGCGCACAGAGAAAGGCCGGTATGGTGGCTGATTTCGGCGTATAATTCCCCCAGACGCTCAAGCTGCTCGCCCGTGACCGAGCGCCCGGCAGTCACCAATGACAGGCGGCGCACGCCGAAGCGGTGGTTTTCGCGCGCCTGAGCAAGGGCGACGCCTGCTTCGATCTGTTCGTAGCTGGAAATGGCGGCGGGGTGGCGGGCGGATTGGGCACAGAAGCGGCAATCCTCGGAGCATTGCCCGGAACGGGCGTTGATGATGGAGCAGAGATCAAAGGAGCGGCCATGGAGATCATGGCAAAGGGTATCCGCGGCCCGGCATAATTCCTCCAGATCCGCCTCCCGGGCCAGGGTCATGGCCTGATCAGGGTCGAGTTCGCGGCCATCGTGAATCTGCCGCAGGCAGCTTTCAAGACTCATCAGGGAAACTGCCTGCAAGGGTTCGGGCGGCGCCGGGGTATCGTTCTATTTGACACTGCCGAAGGCGAACTTGCTGATCAGGGCCTCGAGATCAACGGCGGACTCCGTCTCGGTGAGCACATCCCCCGCCTTCAACAGCTTCTCGTCACCGCCCAGGGAGAGCTGGATGTACTTGTCGCCGATGATCCCCTGGGACTTGACCGAGGCCATGGAGTCCGCCGGAACCTTGACCTCCTTATCCAGCTGGAGGGCGACATGGGCCAGTTCATCCTCGCCAAGCCAGGTGCGTTTGACCTGGCCCACCACGACCCCGGCGATCTGAACCACGGCACCCTTTTTTAACCCGGAGATGTTGTCGAATTCAGCATCGATCACATAGGTCTTTCCCGCCGACAGAAAGGAGACCTCGCCCAGTTGGAGGGCGAGATAGCCAAAGGCGAGAAATCCCAACACCATAAAAATCCCGACAAATAATTCAAGAAATTCAAGACGATTCTTTTTCATTGCTCCACCAGATGACTCTGATAAATTTCACCCATCGTATTCTCCACAAACTCGACGATATGCGGTTCCCGTGACCACTGCATGGCCTCAGGGCTGGAAAATACATCAACCTTTCCATTGTTTAAGATAATGACCTCGTCCGCCAGATTGAAAACCTTGGGAATATCATGGCTGACAATCACTGCGGTGTAACCGACCTGTTCCTGGGTTCTGGCAAACAGCTTGTAAATATCCTGGGTCATGACCGGATCAAGGCCGGTGGTGGGCTCATCAAAGAGCATGATCTCCGGCTTGAGTTGCAGGGCCCGTGCCAGTCCCACCCGTTTGCGCATGCCGCCGCTCAGCTGGGCCGGGAATTTTTCGTCATGGCCGGTGAGCTCCAACTGCTGGAGGATGGCGTCAACCTGGACCCGGATCTCCTGCTCCGATTTGCTGGTTCGTTCCCTGAGTGGCAGGGCGATATTTTCAAAAACGGTCATGGAGTCGAAAAGGGCCGAGCCCTGAAAGAGCACACCAAAGCGGGCGCGCAGTTGCTCAAGCTCCCGTCCTCGCACTCCGGTGACATCCTCACCGGCCACCAGGATCCGACCGCTGTCCACCGGCATCAGGCCAAGGATCAGCTTCAGGGTGACACTTTTGCCCTGACCGCTGCCGCCGGCGATGACCGTGGTTTTGCCCACGGGGATGGAAAAGTTCACATGATCGAGGATCATCTGCCGGTCGCCGTTGGTTTTGGCAAAGGATTTGACCACGTCTTGAAATTCTATGGCAAATTCACTCATGGGCATCACTTATAAGAGGACCGCTGTCAGCAGATAGTCGAAGATCAGAACCGCGATGGATGAATAGACCACGGCCTGGGTGGTCATCCGGCTGACGCTCTGGGCTCCGAATCCGGCTCCCCGGATCTGATAGATAAAATAGCCGCGTCCGGTGCAGATCCAGACCACGAGCAGGGCGAAGACCAGGGACTTGATCCCCCCCAGACGGAGATCATGATTGGTCACGCTGGTCCGCATCCCTTCCAGGTAACTTCCGGGGTTGACCCCCATGAGATGGACTCCGGCCACATAACCGCCGGCGATGCCGACCACGTCAAAGAGGGCGGTGAGCAGGGGGATGGACACCAGGGCGGCAAGAAACTTGGGGCTGATCAGGTAGCGAAAGGGGTCAACGGCCATGCACTCGAGGGCGTCGATCTGCTCCGAGATGCGCATGATACCCAGTTCGGCGCACATCGCCGATCCGGCCCGGCCAGCCACCATGATGGCGGTCAGGACCGGTCCCAGCTCCATGATCAGGGTGAGGGAAACGGCGGAACCAAGCATTCCCTCGGCGCCGAACTTGTTCAGTGAGTAATATCCCTGCAGGCCCAGCACCATCCCGGTGGAGGCGGCGGTAAAGAAGATGACCATCATGGAGCCGGCGCCGATGAAATGCAACTGCCGCATGAATTCGGAAAACCGGAACGGACGGCGGAAGATCCCTTTCAGGGCGAGCAGCAGATACAGGCCCATCCGCCCGATATCCTCAAGCACATAGAGACCCGCATCGCCTAATTTTTCCAAGGGATTTCGCTGCATACCACCCACACTCCGCGCAAACATCATCTCACCTGCCGGTAATGAAAAAAACTCTTAAAAAACTGCTCTGATCATAAAAACGAGTGAAATCCCTGTCAATATCTTTTCAATCCCGCAAGGCAATCCCTCTCCTCTTTTATCCCATCAAAGGCCCTGCATGTTACCTTACCTGAGATGAAATCGCATTAATCATTTCAGCTTTTGTGAAATCATCCCTGAAGGGCAATCAAATACAAACTGGTCGGGTCGTCACAAGGGAGAGATCGTGTTACGGACAGCCGAAAAAAGTTGGCACGTCTCTCTGGGGCAGTTTTTATACTCGAAATCCAGTGCATGTTTTACAAATCTTTACAGAAGTTTCATGGCCTTCCAGTCGATGAAAAGAGCAAACCGTTTGCGCATCTGGCGGCGCAGGATGGTTGAAACGATTTGTTTTCTCAGGAATCATCCTGAAAAAAACTACTACAGGAGGAGGTATGACATGAGTACAGTAAGCAGTCTGGGCAGTTCTTTGACCACGTTGCAGAACACCACGGCCACGCAACGGCCCGGCAGGGAACAGATGTTCAAAAAGATGGACAGCAACGGCGGCGGCACCGTTGATAAGGTGGAGCTGTCCGCCTTTGCGAAGACCCTGCAGGAAAAAACAGGCTTTCAGATCAATGCCGATGAGGCACTGACCACCTACGACGTCGATGGCGACGGGGGTCTGTCCCGCAAGGAAATGGACACCATGACGCAGGCCTCCATGCCGCCGCCACCCTCGGGCGGGATGGGAGCCATGGGCATGACTCCGCCGAAGAAGGAGGAGATGTTCAGCTCCATAGATACCGACGGCAATGGCGGAGTGAACCAGAGTGAGCTCATCACCTTTGCCGAAAAACTTGCCGAGGATACCGGGTATGAGCTGAACCTCGACGAGGCCATGGCCACCTACGATACGGATGGAGACAACTCGTTGTCGCAGGAAGAGATGGATACCATGATGCAGACTGAGGTGCCTGCCCCACCGTCTCCTCCCCCCATGTCGGAACAGGCCCTGGCCGCCTATGGCCAGAACAGCGGCGAGGATGATCTGCTCAGCACCTTGCTCTCCATGCTGAGCGGTAGCGAGGAGAGTGAAGAGCAAAGCGCTTACGCCTCGGTGAATATCAAGAGTTAACAGAAAGGAGGATAAGTGTTCGGGAAGAGGGCCGTGCGGACGACGTGGCCGGTCTTCTTCCTCTTTTGCGCGGCTATCCAGGGAGGGAAATGGTCATAATCAGACCGCCTTGCTCTGCATTGGCGGCGGTTATGGTGCCATGATGGAGCCGGACAGCCTGCTCGGCTATGGCCAGCCCCAGACCGGTTCCGCCGCTCTGGCGGTCCCGGGCATCGTCCACCCGGAAAAAGGGTTCGAAAAGATGTTCCAGTGCAGCCACGGGCACTCCCGGCCCATGATCGCGGATCCTGATTATCACCCGTCTCCCTTCCGGGCCGTCTTTCCGCGCAAGGGTAATCTCCACCGTACTGTTTTCCTCTGTGGCGCGAACGGCATTCCGCACCATATTCTCCAGTGCCCGTCGTATCAATTCCCTCGATCCATACAGCATCATCGACTCGAACTCGGTAATTCTGACCTGACAATGGCGATGGCGCGCCTCATACAGGGCGTCCGCAACGATCAGTTCCAGCAGCCCATTCAGGCTGAACTCATTTCTGACCAGATTTTGAACGCCATCCTCGAGGCGGGTCAGGGTGAGAAGTTCGCCTATCAACTCATTGAGCCGTCCTGACTCCCGTTCAATGCGTTCCAACGGTTGTCTCGCGTCTTCCCCGGCCCGTTGTCTGGCCAGTTCGAGGGCCACGTTGAGGCGGGCCAAGGGTGATCGCAGTTCATGGGAGATATCCCGCAGGAGAAGTTTTTTTGACATCAGAAGCTCCTCAATGCGTTCCGCCATGGTGTCGAAATCCCGCCCCAGATCCGCGACCTCACGCCCGGAGCTGCCAAGTTCCGGGCCGACCCGTACTGTAAAATCACCACGGGCGATGCGGTTGCTGGCCTCCCGTAGTCTCTGGATGGGTGCCGTGAGTGAGCGGGCAAGGAAATAGCAGACCAGCCCACCAACAAGGGAATAGAGCAGGATATTATTCCAGGGGCCGCTCCACATGGGCGGCAGAAGGGGCAGGATGGGAGGGGGAAACGGTGCCATGGGCAGTTGCAGTACCAGGATGTCAGGGGCCCCTGAAAGTCCTGACCGGGAGGTCAGGCGCAGTCCCAGCCATTTTTCTTCGGGCGGGAAGGCGGGGGTCTGAGGTGGTGCGTCGGTATTCATCTGATGGGCTTTGACGCGGGCCTTGGCCGGAACTGGTCGGTCAACTGGAACGGACGTTGAGCCGGCAAAGAGATAGAGCCGGATACCCGATTGCCCCTCAATGGTCTCCAGGTAGGCGCGCAATCCTTCCTTTCCGCCCGTGTCCCAGGCGGCCAGGGCCTCGTCGCCGTAGCGGGTCATGGCCTGTATCTCGAAATCGCGCATCGCCGGAGAGAAATGTTCGGGGCGGTTTTTCAGGGCCAGAAAATAGAAAGGCACCCCCATCAGGACGATGGTCAGCCAGAAACTGAGGAATATTTTGAGGAACAGGGTTCGCAAGGGAGGTGATTCCTGATCAACGGGTTTTCAGGATGATGGCTGGGCATAAAGGTAACCGACGCCGCGAATCGTCTTGATGCGGTCCTGATGGTTCAGCTCATGGCCCAGTTTTTTGCGAAGGCTGCTGATATGAACGTCAATGCTGCGATCAAAAACGGTTAATTGTCGCTCCAATACCTGTTTGGTCAGCTCCTCCCGGCTCACCACCTGGCCGACCTTCTTGAGCAGCACATGGAGGAGGGAAAATTCCACCGTGGTAAGGGGAATATGGGTTTGATGCTGAACAATGGTACGGGCGCCGGGGTCAAGGCAGATATCCCCGACGATGAGCTGTTCCGTCCGTTTCCGGGGGATGGAGTTCTCGGCCCTGCATTCGCTGCGACGCTGGATAGCCCTGATTCTGGCGAGCAGCTCGCGCGGATTGAAGGGCTTGGCCAGATAGTCATCGGCCCCCATTTCGAGGCCGGTAATGCGGTCCATCTCCTCGCCCCGGGCGGTGAGCATCAGCACCGGAACAGAGCAATGGGCTGCCCGGATTCGGCCTAGGACTTCAAAGCCGTTCATGAGGGGCAGCATCACATCCAGGATCACCAGATCATGGTCTCCGGCCAGGGCCAACGCCAATCCTGCCTGCGCCTGATGAGCCGCCACGACCTCAAACCCTTGCGGATAGAGATATTCGGTGAGCAGTTCACACAGTTCAATGTCATCATCTATGACCAGTATCCGGTTCATGGGCGGTGTTGGCTGGAGGTTTTGAAATCGGCAATCATTTCAAGTGTTTTTTCAGTGTACCGCGACATAAGAAAATGAAACGTTAAGAATTGTAAAGTTTGATGCCAGATTGCTGGAGCATTACCCCGCATTTCAGAATATTGCCCGTATTTTCCTTAGCCTTCGGATCCCACTGGAAAAACATGATGAATGAAAAGGAAGAATTGGAAAGGTGAAAAGTCTGAACCTCAGTTTGTATGATAACTGGCAGATTCAGCAGGGATGTCTCTGGAATGTCCCTGCTTTTGCCGATTGACAAACAAAACAACGCTGTGGTAAGAACTCCTCCATGCCTGGATGGTGGAACTGGTAGACACCCGAGACTTAAAATCTCGTGGGCCCTGCGCCCGTGCGGGTTCGACTCCCGCTC
>JACDZF010000128.1 GCA_013426795.1 Desulfocapsa sp.
CAATATCACGACCTTCCCGACCGCCCTTGACGGTGCATTGATACCAGCAGAAATTTTCGCCTAAGGGGCCGGGCGTGGCGGTGGCAATGGTGTGGTGACTGGTTTGCTCCGGGCTTCGGACATAGACCCGCCTTGGATCACCGGCACATAGAGAAGCAGGCTGGTTCCGCCCTTGAAGACAAAATCCAGACCGCTTTCGGCCAGATGTCCGAGAAGGGCAAAGGCATGCAGTGCCCGTTCCAGCAGATACGGATCGGTTTTCAGCTGTCGTCTTTTTTGCTCCAGCCAATGGTCTGTGAAACAATTTTTACTTATCATATTCTCAGCCCATTAACTCCCCAATCATTGAAAAGTGAGAATTTAGTTGGTCATTTCTCCGCTTTCGAAAACTTCTCTTTTTGCTTCGGCATATCCTAATAAAACAGGAAGTTGCAGCAATCCTGATCCAAGGACATTGTCGATTATCCGCTGGACTTCCGTTCCATCCATGAGTTGCAATCTGGCTGCCTCGATTTTGAGATCGACCAGGACCTTTTCAATCGGCGCTTGATGCTCTGTGCCTGTCGGTTGTTTGACTATGGACGGCCGGAGGATCACGGTTTTTTCTCCCGGCCTGATAAATTGTAGAGCTTCTTTTTTCCCGGGATTGGGCCAGACATCCCAACCATCGCCACGGAGGTGGTCGGCTATCGACTCTAGGGTGTCGCTTTCGGCATAGAGAAAAGCAGTGGTCCGGGCAAGGAGATGCTGGGTAAAGGGATTGAGCTGGATGGTGGACCAGCAGCAGAAATCGAGAAGGGGAAAAGCCTTGGCCACGGCGCGGATCAATCTGGCGACCGGTTTGGGATCAAGGGCCACCGGTTTGCTGTGGCGACTATACCAGCCTCTTCCTGCATCGCCGACAAGACCCGTGGCCATGGCCTCGCTCATATACTCGCGGAGGGTGTTGTCGGATAATTTGATATTTGAGGCAATCAAGGCGCGTTTAATGGTATCGAGCGAGAAGTAAGCCCTTTGCTGTTTGAGAATTGGGAGTGTCCTGCTCAATAGAGCAGACTTGTTATCAAGTCCACCCGGTGTTTCCTGTGGAGATAAACGGGATTGGATTAGATTAATTTCAGTGGTGGTTAGATCAAAGAGGCCGTAAATGATCTGGTTGATTTCTCTTTCAATAATCTCCAGGTCTAAACCAATGGAGGAGGAAGCCTTATCGGTTAAATTTGCAAGTTTCCCTTTTTGTATGTCTGTTGCCGACGGTATTGGAATATTGGCAATATAATCGGAAAAGGCTCTGAAATAGCCACCCCGAATACGATTTGAAATTAGGCCATAGAACCACTCGATAAGGCTCGAATTAAATAGACCGGTTAACCATTTTTCTTCGGTAGGAATAAAATACGTTGTATTAGCACTGATACTACCAGAAGTATCCCAGCAGAAGCTTTGATGCTCATAGATGTCTGGATAAAGGATTTTTGCTTGATCAAATTCTTTCCAGTACACACACGCCCGCAATTCCCAAAAATATCTGCCTTGATCATAACGATCGATTAATGCATCACGGAAATTTTGCAGCCAATCATAAATTGCCGGATAGGTTTGTTGAAATATTTTCTCTGCCTCCTGAGAAAACTTACCCCGCCAGGGATGCGGGGCATTTTCAGATGATTCGATTTTAATCAGATATTGGTCGGCAAGGTTTGCCTTCCATCGCTTTATATCCTTGCCGCGTAGAAACGGTTTAAGTACCTCCGCCGATCGAGGATCTTCGGCAATCAGCCGATCTCGAGTGGCACGATCAACAACAAAGGCCTCGTTGAGACCGGTTAGCACTCCGCGAAAAAACCTTCCTTCTACATATTTCCCCAAAGGTGTTCCCTTGGACCTGATTTTCGCAAGGAGAGCAATCACTTGTGGCGATTCCAGTCGCCATCCATCCGGCTTCATCTCATCCTGGCGGATTGCAAAAGCCGATGCGGCCATGACATCGGTGACATTGGTCAAAGAGTCCCCAATTTGCCAGGTATAGCCCTGCAAAGAATGTCCGACATCCGACCGTGCTTTAATGCCGATCAGAATCGAGGCGTAGGCTATGGCCTCAAAGACCGGGGCATCGCCAAAATCAATCATTCGTTGCATGGTCAGGTTGTCGGCCAGGAAGCCGCGTAATTTTTTACCATAGGCGGAGCGATAATACTTATTGGAGCTGATATAGGTCAGCACGCCATCGTGTTTCAGCAGGTTGACACTTCGTTCATAGAAATAGACAAAGAGATCGGCGGTTCCCGTATAGCATTGGTAATGGGGTTCGAGCAGCGGCTTGTAATCTTTGATCGTTTCCTGGCGGACATAGGGCGGGTTGGCAATAACAATATCGAATCCACCCTCGGCAAAAACATTTTGGAAAAAGAGGTGCCAGAGGAAATAGGGTCGTTCCGGCTTGTTTTCCAGTTCGGTGAGTTTGGCTTTCTTATGTTGAAAGGCTTTTATCGTCTCTTGCAAGACCGCCATTCTCTTTTCGATGGCCTTTGGCGGCTTCCAGCTCTTCAGCTGTTTTTGCTTGTCGGCAATTTCCGTTTGATACTGCATGAGTTCCGCTTCCAGCTTTTCTTCAGCCAGCCGCAGGTTATAGTCAATATGATCAAGGACAAATCGATCGATCTGTCGATGGAGGTCCTGTTTCTTCAGTGGATCGGTTTCGTTGAAATAACCCTTGGTCATGGCGGTTATTTCCGCCGCTTTCTCTTTTGCCGTCAAGGCTTCTTGCTTCGAAAATCCCAGCAGACTGCCTTGCCGTGACTTTGTCTTCCTGGAAAAGAGGTTGACAGGTTGGGGTGGAAAAACAGTCACCGAATGACGGACCGGCTCGTGCAGGCTGTCGAGGGGGATTCCTTCAAACGATTCCAGCAGAGAATCACCCTGCATAATCTTGTAGTCGAGGTTGGGTAAGGGGCGGGGCTGTTTTTCATCGACAATGAGCGCCAGCCAGAAACGCAGACGGGCAATCTCCACCGCCCCGGCATCGATATCGACACCATAAATGGAGTTCTGAATGATCTGGAGTTTGGTCTCGGCTGGGTCGAGAGTCCAGTCCAGCATGAGCTTCAACCAATAAATTTCCTGGAGAAGGCCGATGGGGAAAGCCCCGGAACCGATGGCCGGATCGCAGATTTTTACCTTATCGAGCAGTTCTTCAATCTCTTTGGCATGCAGGCGTACCCAGTTATCCTGAGCATCTCGAGCGCCTGCGTCCTTATAGCGGATCAGTCTCGTCAATTCCTCGCAATCGCCTAATTTGCCGCGCAAATAATAGAGAAGGCTTTGCTGGCACATGTACTGCACAATCGGCTTGGGAGTGTAATAGGCGCCTTTATCCTTGTTGTCTTCCAGAAGGTTTTCAAAGATATGGCCAAGCATCTCGGGATCGATCCCGACCTCGTTATCGTCGGGATCGATTTCGTCGATGGTGAAATTGTATTGGCCGAAGAAGTCGAGAAGATCGACAAAAAGGCTGGCGGGAAAATCGATGTGCTCCACCGGATACAGTTCGTGCTCGAAAAGACCGCCGTTCAGATAAGGAATACGGCTATTGGTGATGGTAAAAATATCTCCAGGCCGGTTGGGACGATTGAGTGCCTGATAAAAGAGCGGCACCAGGCACTCTGAGTGAAATTTCTCTTTGTCAGGACAAGCGGCAAAGAGTCTGGAGATAAAATCGAATTCTCCACCCGTCCAGTCCCCTTTGCCGACGGGGCAGCCAAGCCAGCCTTTTTTCTGCAGAAAATAGAGGAAGACTATTCGACCCAGCAAACGCTTGGCAAAATCTCGCACCGGTTTATTGACCTTGTCCTGCATCCTGTCATTGGCCACGGTTGGCAGGCCGAATATTTTTTGCGGGGTGTCGCCGGAGAGAAGATGGCCAACAAAATTCTGGTAGTGGCGTTTGTAGGTGTCGAAAAACTCTTTGTTCAGGCGCTCCACCGAAAAAGCTTCGATCACATCTGATAATTTTGCTTCGTCACTTTCAGCCAGCTGATTGAAGCGGAGGGCAGGAGTGGTGCAGGTTTCTGTGGGGCCAAGGAGATAGGTATAGCGTTTGGTCGCTGTTACCCTGGTAACAAAATTGCCTTGGACATCGAACTCGGTTTCGCGGGCGGCAAAGGTGAAACGGTATTCATCAGTTTTGCCGTCGAATATAACCAACACTCCGTGCCTGGTTTGTTGGTCTATGTGGCGGGTTACAAGATTGCGCAATTCGACCCGGTTACGAAAGAGATTGATTCCTTCGCCGACCTTAATCTCGAAAACCGAGAGATGCTTGCCGTCATCCAGCCTGATACTGCCTATTTCTTCAAAAGATTCGACATCCTTATGGTCGCAGGGGATTGCATGCGGGCTCGATAGAATGGCAACATTTCTGAACATATTTCGCAGAATACCCTGCCAGGTTTGCCGGTCGTAAGGCTGCTGGAGTAATCCTTTGAGTTCGTTGCGATTCATGAAATGAAGGACTCCGAAATGATGATTTCAGGTTTGAGTTCGGCGGCACGGATGGAGACGATGGGCTGGAGAGTCTCTTCAAGCTCGGTATCCAGGGGATATCGGTTGAGAATTTCCATGAGTTTTTCGACCAGGACTGTCGGCGTGACCGGTATTTTTTTTTGGCTCCTGGCGAGATCGTTAATTCCTCGCTGCAGCTTGGCAAACCTGGCCATCTTTATGGCGTGTTTGGCGGCAAAGATGAGCCGTTTTTCCGGTTCGCTGATAAATGGCAGAGTAAGAAAACCGTCCAAATAGGCCAAAGCCCTCTTTTCGTTTGGCCCTTGGGCGGCATCCACCACCCGGTGTTGTACTGCCTCGCTCTGTAGTTTGAGGGCAAAATCTTCCAGCGCCATGGTTACGTGGTCATGGTGGTGTTCGTGTAGCTTGTGGGCTGCTTCTGAGGCCACGGCTTTGAATATCTGGGCGGCTTCTACGAAACTGAGTTCCTCCAATTGCTTGTCTGGGCCAACAAGATAAAAAGCATCCCGCCGTTGGTTGCGGATAAAGGTTATGGATTGCTGCGCTAACTCATGTTTCTCCCGTCCGGCCCTTGCCCGTAGCGGCAAATTTTTAATCCGACGAAATTTCTCGGGGCTTTCCGCTTTAAACTTTCGAAGCTCCATGAGGAAGGCGAGCCGTTCATCGCGCTCTTCTTCGAGTTCCTTGTCGAACATGCCAAAAGATTCGAACTCTTCGTCTTCAGAATAGATTTGGCTGTCTTCGCCTAAAGCTGAGTGGAACGCCTGAAGTTTCATAACGGCTTTCTTGTGCAGATCAATGTCACTGTCCACCTTGGCGGTGGGATAGAAATTGTAGATAAGAATTTTAGCGGCGGTGGTGCCGATACGGTTGACCCGACCAATGCGTTGCATTAGCCGGGTAGCGTTCCATGGTGTGTCGTAGTTCACTATTACGTTAGCCCGGTGCAGGTTGACTCCCTCGGCCAAAACCTCCGTGGAAACGACAATAGAGTAGTCATTGGCCTGTTGATCTAAGGGGATGTTGGCATCAAAGTTGGCCTGGACAATCGGCATTCGCTCTTTGCGGGTGGAAGAATCTATGGACAGTACCTTTTTGTACCCATGGGCTGTCAATTGCCGCTTGAGATAATCGGTCGTATCTTTGGCCTCTGAAAAGATCACCAGTTTCCCGCCTGGATTCTGGCGGCGTTCCAGCAGTTCGGTTTTGAGATAGGTGAGAAACTCGTCAAACTTGGGGTCGTCCTTGACCCTTTCCCATGCCTTACTGAGCTCATCCAAGAAATGATAATCACCCTGCAATGCATCAAAAAAACCATCCAGAAAATCATCCGGGGTGCATATCTCAATGGTGGGGTCATTTTCCCCCAGTTCAATGATTTTAGCGATAAGCTCATCTTCGCGTCCTTCCAGAATATACTCGGACACGTTGAGGTTGGGTGCAATATAGATTGTGCCCTTTTCAAACATGCTGATCATTGCCCCGGTGGCATCGCGGAAGCGAAGGAGGGAATTGGTAAAGGCATGGAAGCTGCTGTCGAGACGTTTGATCAGCAGGGTTTTCATTATATTTGCCAACTGAGCGGAGATCCGGTCGGCATTCAGATATTTCTTCTTTTTTGCAGGTTTGAGATGGCCTATTGCCCGGTAACGGTTGTAGGTGAGTTTATTGTCAAGGATGTCGATTGTTCGGTCGTAAAGTTCCTCTAGTCGCGGTTCCAGTTGATAAAGAATCCTTCTGGATTTTTCTACTTTGGGAAAGGTTATCTTTTGCTCCTCTAAATCTTTCTTATAAACATCATGCTCCAACAAGTCGGACCGGGTGCGGCGGATTGTTAAAGGAGCAACGACCTTTTCGCGAATGAGTTTGTAGATTCTTTTGACCTCTCGTTGCGCTGCCAAGGTGTCGAGATTGCGAATGGCGTTGTCGTATTCCTTTATCCGACTGGCAAAAAAGCGCTGAAGATTGCCAATTTCCAGAGAGGAATCCTTGCCATCTTGAAAGAGAAGAATGAGATTACGGATGTCAGCCGGTCGGTTGTTAAGCGGAGTGGCCGAAACAAGGATGACTTTTTTCCGTGCCAGGTTTCCATCTGGGAGGCGGCGGCGAGTGGGGGTTTTGCAAATACACTGAAGAGTGTCGTAGCTTTCTGCAGTGTCGTTACGGAACTTGTGAGCCTCATCAACAATGATAAGATCATACTTTTCGGGTTTAGTGATCTTATGCAGACTGCCGTTGGTTATGACCTTGGTATTATCCAAATGGAATTGATCAACGGTTTGCTCCCATCCACTTTTAAGAGCAGGAGGGACGACGATCAAGGTATGGGATCGGTAGGACGGGAAGTCGTTCCGAAGGAAAAACTGTTTTGCTATCAATGTAGCGATAAGAGTTTTACCAAGGCCAACTACATCGGCCAAAAAAAAGCCATTGTGTTTTGTCAATAAATCGTAACCGAGTTTTACAGCGTCAGTTTGGTATGAAAGTCGCATGAGACCTTTTGGCAGGTCACCAACTGCGTTGGGGTCAAATTCAACTGCCGAGCCGAAATATTCGGTTAAAAGCTTGAAATACAGCTCAAAAGGGGTCAGATCACCGCGCAGATATGATTTGTCTCGGACCTCAGAAATATCCCTGGACAGGATCGAGACGCTTTCAGCCCACAGCTTTTCAAACTCCATCGTAGCGAATTGCACATCTTCATAGTTGTTTAACAGGACATTAAATTCGTAATTACGATTAGTTTCATGAGTACCCAGACCAGCGTCGGTGAGATTGGATGATCCGGTTATCACCACCCCTGTTTTGTGTTCGTTGAAACCTTCGGGCCGGAAAATATAAATTTTGGCGTGCAGGCGCTTGGATGGATGAGCCCTCAGTTCTATTTTTTTCGAGGCAATATCCTGTACGAATTGGATGATACCTTCTTCGACGATTTTTTTGTAATTTGCTTCCTGGATGTCTCTGTGAAGGGCTTTCTTGAGTTCTTCCACGGTTTGCCTGGAGTCGGGCAGGAAGAGTAGCCCTTGTCGATGATAGTTGGCAATGAGAGAATCGACATTGATCCCAACCAGAATACGGATTTTGGGAACATTCTCTAACAATGGTCGAATGGAGAAATATCCAGAGGCACGCAGAAAGCCCACTAATGCATCAAAGTATTCAATGTCTTTGTTGCTGCTGAAGACACCTTTTAGCTTGTTGAGCAGGGTGTTTTCATTGGTATTAGTGAAAAATCTTGTCGTCATTCTGGAGTGTTGTGTAGAGGATTTATTTTTTATCCATAAGTGTTGTATAGATCATGGCTTTGCAAGGAAATGTCAACATTTTTCGTAACTATTCAGCTGAATTTATTTTGTATTTTTTAAAAAAAGTTCTTGACAGG
>JACDZF010000129.1 GCA_013426795.1 Desulfocapsa sp.
TTACGTTACGGCCTGCTCTCTTGCTGTTTGGAAACTCACGACCCCGTGTTACCACGACGCCGCTTCCTCATACTACCAGGGCGTACGGACAACTCCCCGGACGGGACTTTAACCCGCTAGATTTACTGCTGTTACTGCGAACGGTCAGAGGAAAATTAAACATCGCTTCAAAATACAATCAAGCCCAGGCCCGCACATTGAAAAATCTGTCGTCAACTCCCCTGAGAAAAAAATGGCTCTCCGCCGCACAATACCTTCCACCGAAACCTTCTGCCATGCCCGCAGCTCTTCTCACCGGCCATGGGCCATGGACCCGGCATGTGATGACTGACAGCAAGACAACCTGACCACTGGCAGGTGCGGTTTTCTCATCTCCAGACAAATTCTTTTTTGAGATCATTGAGCAAAAAGTGTAGTATGTGCAGGCGAGGCTCCTCTGGGAGTTTGTTTGTGGAAAATCACATTCTCACGGAAAACCCCGGTCTTCACCGTCAACCTGCTCTTTTTTGTTGAGAAAACATCAGATTCTTGCCAGGATGGGGGGGAACATGATGCCATCGACCCCAGGGGAAAAGGACCTTTTCTGGTGGCATCCTGTTGACATTATCTGAAATTTACAGGTTAATCGCAAAGGGATCCTGCCAGCTTTGGCTGGATCTGTTGCAACCATGGGAAACTCCAGAGAAGCAGCGTGGCCCGAAAGTCTCTGAAATTTCTTGTGGTGCTTTTTTGTACGCAATGTGCTCACCGGACAATACGTTGGGCTGGTTGATTCTTTCTTTTTCTTTTTAATACAAGGTGCCCCTATGAATATCTTTTCAGGTATGAATCGCTGTTATAGAATTTTTTCCGGCGCGGTTATTCTCTGCGCCTTAGCCTTTGTCTGTCCCGGCCATGGGCGGGCGGAGCTGGTGGATCGGGTGGTGGCCCAGGTCAATGATGATGTGATTACGATGTCTGATGTGAATGATGAGGGGAAGGCGTTTTTTCAGAAGATTACCGAGCAGGCCCCGGCCAATGAACTCGCAGGGGCCCTCAGGCGTGCCAGGGAAGAAGTGCTGAACGGGCTGATCGATAAAAAGCTCGTTTCCCAGGAGGCTGCAAAGCAGAAGGTCTCGGTCTCGGATGCGGATGTCGATGCCGCCTTCAAGCAGATGAGTGCCACCAATAAGATGAGCCTGGAGCAGTTTCGTGAACAGTTGAAAAAAGCTGGCATGACCGAGGCGGTCTATCGGGAAAACTTGCGGAATCAGATGTTGCAGAGCAAGCTCCTCAACTATGAGGTGCGTTCCAAGATTATCATTACCGATGACATGATCCGTGATTACTACGATACCAATTATACCAATGATGACGGGCAGGGCGGGTATTATCTGCTGCAGATGGGTTTTGTCGCCAAAAAAAATTCCCAGGGTTCCGACAAGGTGGATGCGGAGGCAAAGCTTGAGGCCAGAAAGAGGGCGGAGCGGGTACTCAGCCTGGTGGAAAGCGGCCAGGATTTTTCCAGTCTGGCGAGAAAGTTTTCCGAGCTCCCCTCGGCTGCTGACGGCGGCAATATCGGCTCATTTCAGGAAGATGAAATGGCCGAAAACATGAGGGCTGCGGTGACCTCCCTGAAACCCGGCCAGGTCAGCAAGCTGGTGGAAACGGCGGACGGTTATCAATTCTTCAAACTTCTTTCCAGCATGGAAGGTGGTGTCGTCGTTCAGGCCCCCTATGATTCGGTAAAAGAAGAGATCAAGAAAACCCTGTATGAAGAGAAGCTGAAGGCGGAATTTGAGGCCTGGGTCAAAAAAATTAAAGAATCCGCGTATATCAAAAAGCTGTAACACTCCGCCCCGCCCGGTATGTCTCCTGCGAGCAAAGAGACCGCTGCCATCGTCCTGGATTGTCAGGACCATGGCGAGTCGGACCAGATCGTCACTTTTTTCTGCAAGGATATCGGGCGGATGACGGGTATCGCCAAGGGGGCGAAGCGGAGTCAGAAACGTTTTGTCAATAAGCTGGAACTCTTCAGCTCCCTGCGCCTTCGGTACAAGGAGTCTCGCACAAGCAATCTGGTCTTCATTGCCGAGGCGGAGCTGGTGGACAGCTTCCTCCGTCTGCGCCAGAACATGCCCCTTTATATGGCGGCCACGGTCATCCGCGAGTTGACCTTGTCGGCAACCCGTGATCTGGAAGGGGATGATGGTTTTTTTGCCCTTCTGCAATGGGGTTTACGGACGGTGGACGGGCAGCGGCTGTACACTAACCGGGACCCCAGATATCCCCGGCGCCCCCCCTTGAACGGTTGCTCCTGTGCCCTCCCCGGGGCCGAACCCGCGATGGGCCGCCCTCCCCTGGTTGTCGTCCCTGGCCGCCACCCGGCCATTCCCCATTCCAGAAGCACAGACCATTCCAGCCTGCCGGTTCAGCTGTCGGTGATGAATGTTCTGGCCCTGTTTCAGATAAAATTCTTTGAGCAGATCGGCTACCGCCCCAACCTGGATTCCTGCCTGCGATGCCATCAGCCCTTCAGCGTCGATCAGGAGTATGGTTTTGACAGCAGGGGAGGGGGGATAGTGTGCGGAAGGTGTCGGGGGGAGCAGGGGGAATCGTCGCTGACACCCCTTTCCCGGGGAACCATCAGGATCCTGGCATCGGCGCAGAACCAGCCGCTGCATCGTCTGCACTGTCTCCAGATCTCACGTTCCGGGCTGCGCGAGGCCCTTTCCTTTCTCACCCATTACGGACATCATCTGCTGCAGCGGGAGATTTGTTCCCTCAAGGCATTTTTGTGATCTCCGCCGGCAGGGATGAGGGGCAATGGCGGCAAGACCATGCCGGCGCCGAAATCCGCCGCCGGTTCCTTGGACTCATTCTGTTCGTTCTGTTTCCAGGTAGAGTAATTCCCCGCCATATTCCACAATCTCGGTGCCGTCGCCCAATCGCATGACGAGGGCTCCATCGCTGTTTATCCCCGTTACCACTGCTTCATATAGTGGCTTTTGCTGGATATCATATCCATAGAGGACCTTTTTCCCAATGGTGTCGGACAGTTTCATCCATTGATCAAGGAGAAGATGGCCCGCCTGATTTCCCTGCTCCCCGGCCCCATCCCAACGATGAAGCTCGCGCTCTTCCTCGTAACAGAGCAGCCCGATATTCCAGGCCAGTTTGGCCAGGAAGGACAGGGAGAAGCCCGGTAAATCCACCGGGCCATCAAGAATCCGGCGGAGGGAAATGGCATTCCCGGTCAGCTCGGCGGGAAAAGAGTCGTTGTTGATGTTGATGCCAAAGCCGAGGAGGTGAAACGCCTCGCCGTGGCAGAGGCCGCGGTGGCTTTCCACCAGGAAGCCGGCCAGTTTTTGTCCCCGCACCAGGACATCGTTCACCCAGCGCACATGGGCCTCGGGGATGCCCAGACCGCGAACGGCCTCACAGCAGGCGACGCCCAGGGCCAGGGGGAGCAGGGTTCGGGCTCGGGAGAGAAAGGTGTCGGCCAGGATCATGCATCCCCAAAGCCCGCCCGGCGGGGCATGCCAGCTGCGGGCAAAGCGGCCTTTGGACTGGATCAGGGTGTCGGCAAGAATAACGGTTCCGCTGATGACCGATATTCCTTGTGATTCAGAGTCTGCGATATGGCGGCGGGCATGCTCCATGGTTCGCTCCAGGGAGGCGTGGCATTGAATGGCCGAGCCGACAAAGGCTCCATACCGGAGGATTGTCTCGGGAGGTGGCAGATGGGGACTTTTTTTGCGTTCCAGGAGCTCATGGCTCCAGAGATACTTGTGGAGAGCGGCGGGATGGATGGAATTGATTGCCGTCATGACGGGATTCTGTTTTCAGGGGGCTGGTGTCTTTCAGATGGGAGATGCCTGGAAAAGCTCAGCCGCCCGGGGTTCTCCATGGTGTATGAAGTTCCAGGGAGCCGATGGCAGGAGGAGAAAGGGGAAGGGACTGAGCCTGGGGACGGTTTGGAGTGATTTTATTCTTCCGCGTGCACCGGATCCACCAGTTTGTCCCAGTCCGCCTTGACCCGGGTGATGACCTTCTGGATCAGGGGCAACTTGTCTGAGGCGCAGATGCCGATGAGCGCCTGTCCCTGATCCATGGAGACCCCGGGGGTAAAATAGACCGAGTGGATGACGCCGGCTTCACCGCTGTAATAGATGGGGGTATCACGCTTCATCAATGACATGATGATAATCTCATCGCCGGGCTTGATGGCCAGGGCCTTGGTCCCTCTTTTTTCGATACGGGACTGAATATCAAGGGAAAAGAAATATTTGGCCCGTTCAGGCGCAGGAAAAAGATAGAGCACTTCCTTGAGGATGTTTTCGATGACCTCTTTCTTTTTCAAGGGATGGCGGATGGTCAGCAGTTTTTCTCCCGCCTCCACGAACTGACCTTCCAGATCCGTTCGTATGGACGAAATGGTGCCGTTGATCCTGGCGGCGATGAGTTTGGTATTGCGTTCTCTGGTGATCTCAAAAAGGGGACTGCCGGGGATTTGCTGCCATTCACCGCTGGTGCAGTTGACCGAGCTCCCCTCTTCCACCTTGAAATTGACCACACCGGTCTGGGATGCGTAAATTTCTGCATATTCATAGGGGTCAGCGCGATACTTGCTTAAAATTGCATCAAAATCTATCTCTTCAGCCATCCATCAACCCTGTCTGTAAAAATATTCCAAACGCTGCCCTGTTGCTCCAGTGAGGGGGCTTGCGCGGGGAAAAGTGTGCGGCGAAATTGTCTGTGTCCATCAACTATCCCCGGATTTCACCTGTTCAGTCTTTCAAGCAAGGCTATTTTATACTTTAGATAACTGCCACATGGCAAGATTATTCTTTCCCTTGGCGGGTGGATTTTCGTCCTCCTGCCCCATGAAGCGTCATTCTGGCGTGGTGCCGGTTGGTCACGGAAGGGTTCTTCGCCACGGGCCGGAAGAGGGCAGGGAGGGGTTCAATCCCCATCGAACCAGGCAACCACTTTATCCCCCCAGAGATGGCCCCCGGAGGCGCATGCAGAGAAACCGGAACAACGGAAAATGGCGCCGGGAGGAGGGTCACCAGAGAACATCATGGACGCGTCCTCATCCAGGGCTGGGCGTCTCACAAAATCCGGCCCGCCTCAGCTTTCCGGTTGACTTTCTGGGCAAACACCCTATGGTACCCCCAGGTAATGATCCTTTCGTTCAACGTCTTTCACACTCCCCTGGAGTCATATCCATGAACATTTTTTTTAGCAATTTTATAAAAAAAACAGTCTGCCTTGCCACCGTCTTTCTCCTCCTCTCCATGGGTTCAGGCTCTGCCGCGACCAGAATGCCCGCCTTCAATCTCCCTGATGCCGTCACGGGTGCCGCCGTTAACAGTTCAGTCTTTACGGGAAAGACGCTGCTCATAACCTTCTTTGCCACCTGGTGTCCCCCTTGCATGCAGGAAATCCCGACCCTGATTGACCTGCACCAGCACTTCTCCGGGGATAATTTTTCGGTGATTGCACTATCGGTGGACGAGGGAGGGCCCAAGATGGTGGCAAAACTTGTCAAAAATCGCTCCATTACCTACCCGGTTTTGATGGCTGACGAGGCCATCGCCCAGAACTTCGGGGGAATCGTCGGCATCCCCACCTCATTTCTGGTGAACAAAGAGGGGAATATTGTCAAGAAATATCCAGGCTATATCCCCCGCTCAATCCTTGAACGGGACATCAATCAAATACTGCATTGATCGTTTTGGGCCTTTCCTGCCGGCACACCTTCCCCCCTTTTCCCATGACGGGCCGGACACCATGGGGTCTCTGGTGACGCGCGGCGTTCCTCTCTTCTGAAATATCTCCCGTCCCGTGGCGCGGCCTCCTGGAAACCCGCTCTATTCCCGGACAGATCCTGCCCTGGAACTCAGGACATTTTACCCGCTTCCTTTATATTAGCTGGCAAATTTCTTCCAAATATGGCATGATTGCCATGGTATTTTTTTCTTTTCCCACTCCCAACAAGGAAACGCACATGTTCAAAGTAAACGAGTATTTTGCAGGTAAGGTGAAATCCCTCGCCTTTACCAGCCCCGAAGGCCCGGCCACCATAGGCGTCATGGCTCCCGGAGAATATGAATTCGGCACCTCAACGGTGGAAATTATGACCGTGGTCTCCGGTGCCATGGATATCAAACTGCCAGGCACTGATGCCTGGAAAACCATCCAGTGCGGCGAAAATTTTGAGGTGGCGGCCAATGTCAAATTCGGCGTCCGGATGCACTCCGAGACCGCCTATCTCTGCCTCTATAAATAATGTAACTATCCAGCTTGATGCCGGAGAGGAATGGAATACCACGTAGTGTAACTCTTCAGGAGTGCTCCATATGCGAGAAAGAGGTCTGCGAAGTGTACTGGTTCGTACATGAGCCAAGCCGATGACGAAGCAGATGGGGCACTCCAGGATAGTTACTAAATAATTTTCCCAGGTTGTCGACAGAAGGGCTGACCAGCCGGCAATTCTGCCTGTTGTCCCGCGCGCTTCCTGCTTTCCCTTCCGTCCTGAGGCCCTTTTACGTCTCTCCCTTGCCACACCCTCTCTTTTTCCATAAGGATCCACCATGTCTTTTGACGATCAACCCGTGACCAGTTTTACCGATTTTTCTTTCAGCCCGGCCATTCTCAAGGCCTTAAACGATGCCGGGTACGAATCCCCCACCCCGATTCAGTCCAGCATCATTCCCCATGTCCTGGCAGGCGGAGACGTGGTGGGCCAGGCCCAGACCGGCACCGGCAAGACCGCCGCCTTTGCCCTGCCGCTTCTCTCCCGTCTGGATCTGAAGCGCAAAAAACCGCAGGTCCTGGTCTTGACCCCCACCCGCGAACTGGCCATCCAGGTTGCCGAGGCCTTTCATTCCTATGCCGCCCATATGCCCGGATTTCATGTCCTGCCCATCTATGGCGGGCAGGATTACAAGATCCAACTCCGCCAGCTCGAGCGCGGCGCCCATGTGGTGGTGGGCACCCCGGGCCGGGTCATGGATCATATCCGGCGCGAGACCCTGAATCTGTCGGAGATTGACTGCCTGGTTCTGGACGAGGCCGACGAGATGCTGCGCATGGGATTTATTGACGATGTTGAATGGATCCTCGAGCAGACCCCGGACAACCGGCAGATCGCCCTCTTTTCCGCCACCATGCCCATCAGCATCCGGCGCATCGCCCAGAAGTACCTGAATCACCCGCAGGAAATCACCATCCAGGGCAAGACCAGCACCGCCCAGAATATCCGTCAGCGTTTTCTGGTCACCAGCGGCTTTCACAAGCTCGACTCCCTCACCCGGGTCCTGGAGGCCGAGTCCTTCGAAGGGATGCTGATCTTTGTGCGGACCAAGAACCAGACCCTGGAACTGGCTGAGAAGCTTGCGGCGCGGGGATTTTCCGTGGCCCCGCTCAATGGCGACATCGCCCAGAATGTGCGGCAGCGAACGGTGGAGCAGCTGAAAAGCGGCAAACTCGACATCCTCGTGGCCACCGATGTGGCCGCCCGCGGCCTGGATGTGGAGCGGGTCAGTCATGTCCTCAACTATGACATCCCCTATGACACCGAATCCTACATCCACCGCATTGGCCGCACCGGCCGGGCCGGACGCAACGGCGAGGCCATCCTCTTTGTCACCACCCGCGAGCGGCAGATGGTGGGCACCATCGAGCGGGCCACCCGCCAGAAGATCGAGATGATGAAACTGCCATCCACCGAGGCCATCAATGACAAGCGGATCATGGAGTTCAAGCAGCGCATCACCGAGACCCTCACCGCCGACAATCTTGATTTTTATCAACGCCTGATCGAAGAGTATGTGGGCGAACATGAGGTTCCCACAGACCTGGTGGCCGCGGCCCTGGCCAGTATTGCCCAGGGCGACAA
>JACDZF010000391.1 GCA_013426795.1 Desulfocapsa sp.
ACGGAGTGAACAGTTCCAGAAATTCCTCAAAAAAAGAGCCGCAGAGTGGGGAAGGCACCTTGAGATGCACCATTCACCATGGCTGGAAGCCCCGTTGCTCAGGCTTTAGGGACTCAGGGGCTTGAGGGGAAATAAAAAAAGCCCCATTTTTAAAGTGCAATCCTTTAAAAATGGAGCTTAATATTGGCGGAGAAGGAGGGATTCGAACCCTCGGTGGAGTTTAACCCCCACACTCGCTTAGCAGGCGAGCACCATCGGCCTCTCGGTCACCTCTCCAGTGGATGGCGGAGGAAGTAGGATTCGAACCCACGGTACTTTCGTACAACGGTTTTCAAGACCGCCGCCTTAAACCACTCGGCCATTCCTCCACAATCAGAGAGCCTTTTACCATCAGAACCGAGAACTGTCAATATCTGCTGAAAATCTGTGCCGCGCTGGACCGTTAAAGGCGCAGACATTCTCCCATCTTCGCGGCCCCTGCGGAATTCAAATGGCGGGGCTGGGTCCAACGCGAGCAAAAAGGGCCAGGGTGAGCTCGACACTCTGGGCAATATTTGAAAAGTCAGCGGCTCACCTGGATTACGTATACTCACCCTTTTTCGCCTCATAACTCGCTGCATTTATTCCATTGACGGGGGATATATGGTTCAAAAAACACTTTTCTGGTTCGGCCTCTTTGCGTGTGCATCTCAACTTGCGCCTTTGGCGGAGGAACGGTCTTTGACGGGGAGGTAGCCACCATCCTCGAACAACAACCGCAGCTGGCTGGTTTTGTGCGAACCGAGCTGGAATTTTGCAAGGCCTCCTGGTTTGCTGCAATCAGACTCGCGGGCAATTATCCCCTTGGCGGCAAAAGATTGGGGCCCTACGAAAGACGGGTGAGGCCAAAGGGATCAGAAAACAACTTCGATTTCGCTCTCACTGTCAACACGTTTTACACCGGTTTGAATGACAAGGGGATGGAAGTTGACATCATAGAAGCGACAAGGATTGATGAAAAAA
>JACDZF010000130.1 GCA_013426795.1 Desulfocapsa sp.
GTGAGGAGCGACGGAGCGCATTCGACGAAGTGAACGCTTGATTGAGAAATGGAATAACCAAAAAGAGCGAACGATCATATCCCGTTGGTGCTCATATCGTTTTTTATTCTTCACCCTTGCAGGGTAAAGCAAAAAAAAGGGCTGTTCATCTTGTGAACAGCCCCTTTTTCTTTGACGCCCATTGTCCATCGCTGTTGCAAAAGACGGCAGGGCACGGCAAAGAGGTGGAAAATCAGGCAGGCAAGGCTCAAATCCTTCCCTCCATTTCCCCTTCAAAGGTGGCGTTTGATGGAATTTTCCTCTCACCGGAAGGATCAGGGTGGGGAGATCGCCTATGAAATCGGGCTCATGGCAACTTCACCCGACCCCAAGCCCGCCCCTCACCCGTCCAGGGAGGGCGCTTTCTTTTTTTAGATGAGCCGGAGGGGGGAACCCTTGATGAAACATTCTCATGAGCCCTCGACACAGGCTGATGGAGGTGATCCTGGGGAAAAAATTCGCGGCTGCAGGGTAATCCGCTCCGGATGGGTGAAGGCGTTGAGCCTTTCCGGCCGCGCATAGCCAATGAGGGTGGCCCCGGCCCGATCGGCGATGGCCAGCCCCAGAGACGAGGGTGCGGTTCGCGACATGATAATCGGAATCCCGATGCGGGCGCATTTTAAGACCATATCCGAGGTCAGCCTTCCCGTTGTATAGACGGCGGCACGGCTGGGTGCCCTGCCCAGCAGAATGGAACCCATGATTTTATCCACGGCATTGTGGCGCCCGACATCCTCAAAAAAGGCCCGCAGTTTTCCATCCGCCCAGAGCCCGCAGCCATGCACGCAATGGGTATCCTGGTTGAGGGGAGAGGCCCGCAGGACCTGATGGATGAACTCCTTGATCTCAGGGAAGCTGATGGTGCATTCCGAGAGCGGCTCGAAGGCCCCGGTGAACATCTCCCTGGAGATCTTGCCCGTGCCTCCGCAGCCCGAGGTGATGATAACCTCCCTGGGCTCCATGCTTTCCACATCGGCATAAACGGAGATCCGGCCTTCAGGACAGACAAGAACCTCCTTCACCTCTCCCACGGCTTTTATATATCCCTGTCCGAAAAGGAATCCCACCCCAAACTCCTCCAGGCCCACCGGCAGAACCATGGATGCGCCAATGGTGACATCATTGAGGGCAACCGTGTAAGGGGTCTCAATGGCCAGGATTTCTTCCTGCTGGACATATCCCTCCGGTGTAATCAGGGTGGAGAGATGGGGAAGTGTTATTTTGCTGGTCATGGTGATTTGAATGAAGTTTTCCGGTTCCATGGAAGGTGGCCGTCAAAGGGGCGGGATAAGCGCGGGGCCGACGGCCATCACTGCTGTCAATCCTTGATGATCAGCACTCACTGCCGATACATGATCTTCCCGCAATCGCGCAGATCATAGCCGCCGAGGGACAGAATCTCCCCATGGAAGGTCCGGTTGGAGCGCATCAGCTCGAGAACCGCCTCCACCTTCGGGTCGGAGATGAATTGTTCCGGGATGATGAGATCATAGCGCTCTTCGGCCAGCGGCATAAAATCAAGGTCCAGTGCCTTGGCCGCGGCCAGGATTCCCAATCCGGTATCGACACTGCCGCTGGCCACCGCCGCCGCCACACTCATATGGGTGTACTCTTCATGGGCATATCCGGGTATCTCGGCGGGACTGATCTTTGCCTCTTTGAGAAGCTTGTCGGTGAGAAGACGGGTCCCGGCCCCGGCCTGACGGTTGATAAAACTCAGACCATTGTCGGCAATATCCTGGAAACTTTGAATGTTTTTCGGGTTATTTTTTGGAACGATGAGGCCCTGCTGACGGTAGCAGAGATTGATAAGGCGCAGCGGCAGGCCGGGCAGAAAGCGCTGAAGAAAGGAGATATTGTATTCTCCGGTCTCCTCATCGAGGAGATGACAACCGGCAAGGTGGGCCTCGCCCCGGCGGATGGCCATGATGCCGCCCATGGATCCGACATGGGCGGAGGAAATACGAATGCTGGGTCGATGTCGGTGCAGGTGACTGGCGATCAGATCGAGGATATTATCATGGCTGCCGATGAAAACCAGAGTCGAATCGACCTCCACCTTTGGCCGGAGCAGTTCAATGGCCACCTTTTCGCCGGCCCCCACCCCTTCACTGCCGGCCGGGATGGTCAGAATCCCGTCGGCCCGCACCAGGGACATCACCGCCCCCGCTCCCTTCCCCGATGGCGTGGCCATCAAGGTCCCGCCGACATTGCCGAGGGTTACCCGGATGAACTGATCAACCCCCATGGACGAATGAAAAGGCCGGGAGACCGTGGCCTCGACGATCTGCGGGGGAGGATCTTCCATGTCCAGAAAACCGGCGATCATCTCCCGGATGAAGAGGCGCATGGTCAGGTAGGCGGAGACCGGATAGCCGGGCAGCCCAATCACCGGGGTGTCGTTGACGATGGCCAGAATCACCGGTTTCCCCGGTTTGATGGCAACGCCATGGACAATGATGCGGCCCAGGCCGGCGAGGACCTGGGAGGTGAAATCCTTGGTTCCGGCCGAGGCTCCGGCATTGAGGATGACGATGTCGTTGTCCCGGGTGGCGGCCAGGATCACCTGCCGCAACCTGTCCGGGTCGTCGTCCACGGGGGCCGCGCGCCGCGCGTCGGCCCCCCATTCCTGGAGGGAGCCGACTAAAATGCGGGAGTTGAATTCAATAATCTGGCCGGGTTTGGCGGCTTGCCCCGGCTGAATCAGTTCACTGCCGGTGGGGATCACCACCGCCCTCGGGATCTGTTTCACCTTGATCTCGGTGACTCCGGCGGCCAGCATCGCCCCTTGATCAATGGGGCGGACTCGATGACCTTCGGCCAGAATCAGTTCGGTGGCCACAATATCCTCACCAATGGTGCGTACATGCTGCCACGGCGGGGCCGGCATGGCCAGTTCGACCTCCGTGTCACTGACCTGATGCACGTCCTCGATCATGACCACCGCGTTAAAGCCGGGGGGCAGGGCGTTGCCGGTATTCACCGGCTGGTATCGATCCCGCGCCAGACAAACCGGAGCGCTCTCCCTGGCCCCGGCCAGATCCTCGAAATGAACCGCAATCCCGTCCATGGCGGCGGCATTGTAGGAGGGAGACGAGCTCACCGCAAAGACCGGCTCAGCGGTGAGTCGGCCCAGACTCTCATCCACTCGCACCAATTCAACGGGGAAGCGGCCAAAGAAATTCGTCTCAGTCAGAGCCTCTCGCCAGACGCGTTTTGCCTCATCCAGCGGGGTATTGGAAACATAGATTGTTCTGTTCATGGATAAAGGATGACCTTCACTTCGCTGTCCTGGGTGAGGCCCTGGCTGTCTTCGTCAATGATGAAATAGCCGTGGGCACGGGAGAGTGTGGTTATTGCGCCTGATTTTCCTAAAACCGGTTCGGCTGCCCATCCCCGGTCCTGTCTCGACAGTCGAACGCGGATCAGATCACGCCTTCCCGGTGCCGAGTTGATGTTTCTTCCCAGCCGGGCACAAACCACCGGTTGGGGCAGGATGTTCTGGGCCGCGCGCCCCGAAAGGTGGTGGATGGTGGGCTCGACAAAGAGTTCAAAGCAGACCATGGCCGACACCGGATGGCCGGGCAGGCCGAAGATCGGCGTGGTTCCGGTGAGGCCGATGATTATCGGTTTTCCCGGTTTAAGGGCAACTCCATGGACCAGGATGCCGGGGTTGCCCAGGGTCGAGATGGCCTCTTCACCCAGATCACGCATCCCCACCGAGCTGCCGCCGGAGAAGAGGACGATATCATTTTCGGCCACCGCTTTTTCCAGCGCCGGGAAAAAAACGTCCCTTCGATCGGACACAATTCCATAGAGCCTGGCCGTCGCACCCGCCCGCTGAATCAGACCGGAAAGGGTGATGCCATTGATATCGCGCACCTTTCCGGGGGGCGGGATATCGGTATGGGGCACAATTTCATCGCCGGTGGAAAGAACCCCCACCCTCAGCCGTCGATGAACCTCAACGCGGTCCAGCCCCAGTCCGGCCAGAAGGCCAATATCCTGGGGCCGCAGAAAATACCCGGCCGGCAGGGCCGGGCTGCCCTTGCCGATGTCCTCGCCCGGTGCGATCAGGTTGCTGCCCACCCCCACCGCCTTGACCACCTCAATCAGTGATTCGTCAATGGGTACGGTATGTTCTAGCATCACCACGGCATCGGTGCCAGCCGGCAGCAGGCCGCCGGTGGGTATGCGGACACAGCAGCCGCGATCAACCACCAGGGATGACTGCTCGCCCATGACCACCTCGCCGATAATCCGCAGGTACGCGGGCGTGGACTCACTGGCCCCGAAGGTATCCACCGCCTGCACCGCAAATCCGTCCATGGTGGATCTGGTATGGGCGGGCAGATCTTCCTGGGAGATAATCGGCCTTGCCGTGATCCGGTCCAGGGCCGCGGAAAGCGACACCATCTCCGTCTCCAGGGTGACTGCCCCCAACCTGGCAAGGAGGATCTCCAGGGCCTCATCCACCCGGGTGAGGCCCTGACGTCCAAGCATATCGCGGGTGATCTCAGCCATGTACCGTTCTCCTGTGGGAGCGGAGGGGATGAAAAATAACCGGAAGAACGCAGGTCTGTCTCCTATTCAGCCCCAAGAAGGCCTCCCTTGCTGCGCGGTGGCTCCATCCAGCGCACGCCTTGTATCCACACATCATGGTGTTCCGGATGGACGGTCAAGCTTGATCCTGAGATCAATCTCCGTTGCGCCATCAGCAAATTTCAATGAATCGATAAACCCGACTATGGTTCCGGCCAAAACCTCCTGAACGAAGGGCTTCATGGGGATATTTTTGCCATTCACCAGGAGCGAGGCACTATTTTCGGGCCTCCGTCCGGCCAGTAAAAATCTCTTGCGGATAAAATAGGCCAGCTCTTCAGCCTGATCCAGTCGAAACACATGGTCGCCTGCAATATCCAGGTCGGTGGCCACGGCAATGACACCATGGACCTCGTTGCGCAACATTTGATTCTTGTCGTGCACCACCTCGATTTTTGAAACGCGCCGGGCTCCTTTGAAGCCCTCCCCGATGATAATATCAGCGTCGGGGAAAAAGCGATGAACCAGGGTGTTCAGGGAGAGATCGCTGCCCTTTGTCTGCAGGACCATCTGATCCGGGGCGACAAAGAGAATCGAATCAGCGCCGGCCTGCCGGTGTCGATCCGTATCCGTCCCGGGGGTATCGAAAATCACCCCTGCTTCATTGCTCGACTTGATCACCGCCACCTTGTACCCGAAGGCCTTCAAGTGGCTGACCACCTGGACGGCAAGACTGTTTTTGCCGCTGTCATGCCAGCCGATAAATGTGATAATTGGGGCCATTTTCATTCCCGTTGAATAAAAATGGGTTCCATGGTTGGAACCCGCCATTGATCGTCACCTGTGTCCAGACCTTATACCCAATGGAGACAAAAACCACAACTGCATACCCTGAAAACCTTAAAAAATATGGAGAAATCCCCCATGGGCCGGGCCCCGTTGCCGCTCCCCGGGATGTCCCGTTGCAGAGTGGCAGGGGCATGATCAGGCCTTGAAATCCCGCCGCAGTTTCTCCTTTTTTGATACGCAACAATAAAGTAGCGGTGCATGTATTTTACTGCGTATTTCGCAATCAATGCCGTCGTCCTGCAAACACTTTTCCACCTATACTATTCAATAGACATAATGAACTCAGTATGATACAAGAAAAACACGTCGTCAAAGACAATTGGCGCCATTTTTGCTTGGATGTTTCACTGTCATACTACGCGCCGACTTTTTTACAAAAAGGTTGCCGTTCGTTCGTCAAGGAAGAATCCGTCAAATTCCACGAAGGAGGTCAAATGGTACAGCAGAAGGAAATTGCAACTATGCCGTCTTTTTATCAAGACATTTTCATTTCAGACAGGAGGTGGACTAAATGAACATCAAGTTTCGCGTTTTGCCGATAATCGCCCTGGCGATGGCCTTACTTTTCGCGCCAGGGGTGCAGGCCGAACAACCTGACGCTGCAACCGTCGCAGCACCTGCCGCTGTTGCCAGTCCCGCTGCCGCAACCATCAGTATTGATAAAACATCCCTCAACGATGGCGGTGAAGTTGTGGTCACCGGCAAGGCCCCGGCCGGCTCTCAGGTCTATGTCGAGATTTTCTCCTCCGACAAAAAGGTCCGGGCCAACCGCTTTGACGGCAAGAAGGATGAAAAGACCGGGAAGATTCCCTACAAGTTTTATATCACCACCGAAATGCCCGCGTATTATAGAATTTTAGTTCCCAAGGACATGGCTGGTGAACTCGACAAGGCCAAGGCTGCAGGCAAGGACTGGAAATACTCCGAAGTCCTGAAAAAAACCGGTGCCGATGCCGCCTACAGCGCCCCTGCCAAGATCAAGATCGACAACTATCAGGCCACCATTATGGCCAGTATCATCGGCTCCCGTGGCACCCTGCTGCCGGCATTGGATGAAAAGGCCACCAAGAGTGAATCCATGAAACTGGTGAAGGGCCGGTTTCGCTCGGTGGGCAAGCTGCTGGGTGCCAACGTGGAGGTTCAGCCCGACGGCACCTACACGGCCAAGTTCAAGCTTCCACCAAGCCAGGCCCCCGGCAAATACAACGTCGTCGTGACCGCGGTCACGGAACGGATCAAGGAAGGGGATAAGGAAACCGTCAAAAAGGTGAAGAGTCCGGTGGTTTCCTTTGACAACAAGATCAGCTTCCCCACCGTGTACCTCAATAACGCCGGCACCAGCATCAACCTGCTCTGGCCCTTCCTTCTTTGTCTGGTTATTTCCATCTTTGGAATTCTCATGGGAGCGGGCGGCGGCTTTATTCTCAACCCCATTCTGGTCACCCTCTTCCCACTGCCCCACACCATCGTTGCCGGTACGGTTATGCCCACCGTCCTTTTTGCCCAGGGGACCGGAATTTATAACTATAACAAAATCAACTTCATCAACTGGAAACTGGGTATCGGTATCGGCTGTGCCATGCTGGTGGGCGGCTTTATCGGCCCCAAACTGACCGAGATGATCACTCTGGACCAGTTCAAATATGTCTTCGGCTGGATTCTTCTGGTCCTGGCAGCCCTGATGTTCTGGCAGACAACCCCTGGCTATCTTGCCAACAACAAGAAAGAACAGGCCATCTTGAAAGAGTTCAAGAAACGGGCGGAAGAATCTGCCAAGGCAAAAGGCTAAGAGCTTATCAGAAAATTATCTGGAGGAATCCATTATGAAAGTAGATTTTTGGGGTCAGGAATTTGAGGTCAACATGTTTGTTGGCTGTATCGGCGGCTTTTTCATCGCCATCATGTCATCCATGTTCGGGTTCGGGGGCGGCCCCTTCATGGTACCACTGATGACCGTCGCCCTCCGCTTGCCCATGTATATTGTCGTCGGCAGCTCACTGCTGGCCATCTTCTTTAACACCGCCATGGGCACCGCCCGCCATATGCAGTTCGGCAACTTTGACCTGGTTCTCTTCCTGTCCATGTTTCCGGCTGCCATCCTCGGCGGCTATATCGGCCCCATGATTGCCAAAAAAGTCAGCCCCACCGTGGTCAAACGGGTTGCCTGTGTTGGTCTGCTCCTGCTTGGGCTGAACCTGCTGGGTGTTTATTGATTCAAACAAACGCAGTCCCTCCAGATCCGGTTTTCGCGGCGCCCTCCTTGTCGGGGGAACCGGGTCTGGTTTTTTACCTCAATAAAAGGGATTCTTCCCTCTCATTCCAGTTTCCATGTTGCCCCCCAGCCCCGGATTCTGGAATGAGTTTTTTT
>JACDZF010000131.1 GCA_013426795.1 Desulfocapsa sp.
CTGTTTCGGTAAAGCGGCATAAGAGCCCGTAGATCAACCAGGCGGTAAGGCCGCCTGGTTGATAACGGGCTCTAAATCTGCATTCGCATTATTTCTTCATAGGCCTGGAGGGCTTTGTTTCGCATCTGAACCAGCATTTTCAGGGAGATGTCGGCCTCTTCCACGGCAATCATGACTCCATGCAGGCTTTCGGCCTGGCCAGTGTTCAGCTGTTGGATGGCCTCTTCTCCGCTATTCTGGATTTGATTCACCTGTTCAATGGTGGATTTCATGATATCTCCAAATCCACTCCTGGCCGAGGAAACAGGGCTGGTGTCTGCCGGGCGCAGGGACATTGATGCCCCGACTCCGCTTAACTCCATACTCATATTTTCTTACCTCCCTATCTCAAGGGCTTTCAGGGCCATGCGTTTGGCCGATTTAATGACCGTGGTGTTTGCCTCATAGGCCCTGGTCGCCGATGTCATATCCACCATCTCTTTGAGCACGTTGACATTGGGCATGGCAACATAGCCATCCTTGCCCGCATCGGGATGGGACGGGTTGTAAACCCGGAGCGGTTCATCCTGATCTTCGAGGATCGCGGTGACCTCAACGCCCTGAATGGTATTTCTGAGCTTTCCATCCAGCTGTTCCTGAAAGGAAAGAGGCTGGCTTTGAAAATGAACGGATTTTTTCCTGTAGGGGCCTCCCTCAGGGGTGGATGTGGTCTCCACATTGGCCAGATTAGAACTGATGGTGTCGAGACGAATTCTCTGAGCCTTCAAAGCGGAGGCACTGACGTCCATTGTGTTGAAAATATCCATAAATAGATTTCCTCGGATGGATGGTTAAGAAACGTTACTGGCCGCCTTGAACGACATAGCTGAGCAGGGATAACTTCTTCTTCAATAATTGTGCCGCAGATTCATATAACAGCTCATTTTCTGAAAGGGCGAGCATTTCCTCGTCAACGCTGACCCCGTTTTGATCCCCGATTCCTGTGGTGTCGGAATGGGTTGTCAGGGTGCCGGTGACGCCTTCAAGGTCAATATTGCCAATGGGGAAATGGCCAGGATGGGTTGCTGTGGTTTTGCCCTGTCCCTGCAGGGCCTGATCCAGTTCCTTCTCAAATTCCAGGCGGGACGGGGAAAATCCCGGGGTGTCGGCGTTGGCGATGTTGGATGCGATGACCCTTTGCTTGGCTGAACGCAGGTCCAGCGTTTTTTTCAGGAGATGAGTGTTCGTGTCAAAGAGAGAAAATTTTTCCATTGAAAGTGCCCTTGAGAGTAAAATTAGATCCTTTGCCTGAGCCAAATCAGGAGGATGGGTGAACGCATGTCCCGATTATTTGATGAGCGTGGTGAGCTCCAGTTCCTTTTTGGCAAGCTTCTGCCATAGGGGGTTTTTCCCTGTTTCGACAATCTGTTTGAAAAGTTTTAGGGCCTCTTCATTTTGCCCCTTGTGCCAGGCAATCTGCGCCAGTCTGAACATCGCCTGATCCTGGAATAATTTGGCCTGCTGTAAGGGAAGATAGAGTTTCTCAGCCTGTTCAAGATCGCCCAATTGATAATGGCATTCGGCCAGCATAAAAAGAGGCTCATCGTCGCTGCTTGCCTCGGAGATTTTCGGCTCCTCAAGAATCGTTCTGGCTTTGGCATACTCATTGAGATGAAATAAAAGCGAGGCTTCGAGCAACTTGAATTTTGGATCTTGTAAATGCTTTCCTGAAACCAGGGCAAGGGCCTCTTTATATTTGTTATGGGTCGAGAGATTTTGCAGCCGGTAATAAAGAATGGCATCTTTATCCTGCCCCTTGGGGAAACGGGAGGCATATTGGCCGGCATACTCTTCCACCAGATCGGAGTCCCCTTGTTCGTAGGCAATCTTGATCAGAGGGAGGTAATAGGGGTTCTCGTGCTCCTGGGCGTGAATCTCCAGAAGATAGCGGTACATTTTTGAGGCCTCGCTGAATAGGCTGAGCTGACGGTAGGCCTCGGCCATCTCGGCGAGCAGACCTGTGTCGATCCAGTTGTTCACAAACAGGAATTTATTCTGCTTGGCCAGGATCAGGGTCTCAATATATCTCCCGTTCTTGTTATGCTCCTTGAGAAGGTCCGGCAGGACGTCTATGAGCAGGGCTATTCCGGTAGTATGGAGAGAGCCGCTTTTGAAATCCTTGAGAAAGGTCATGAGATGTTCAACGGATTGGACTTTCTGGTCCAGGAGATGATAGACAAGGGCCTCTTTCAAGGCTGCTTCTTCGCGGATGGAGATGGATTCCGCGGTTTCCGCGATGGCGTGGTAGTAGGTCAGGGCCTGCTTTTCCCAGTTTTTCTGGGTGAGAAGTTTGATATCAGTTTGCTTCAGCGCAGCCCTTGCTCCAGCGTCGGTATTGGGATAGGTCATTTCAATCTGGGCAAAACGGTTGAGCAGCTTGGCATCGGGGGAGAGGTGATACTGGGCCAGGACCTTTTGCAAGCTGATCATGTCAAGATGTTGGCGGACATTGATGGATTCGTCTTTGGCCAGACGATCATAGCATTCTTCCGCCTTTTTAAATTCTTTCTGGTGATACAGGGCGCTGCAGTAGCCGTTCAGTGAGCTGCTGTTTTCTGAGAGTACTCCGGCCTTGTCGAGGGGCTGATAGCCGGCCAGAGCCTTGCTGAAATTCTTGACAGCCAGCCAGTAATCCGCCTGGCGCATGGCCTTGAGCTTGTCCATTGGGGCAGGAAAGGATACGTCATCGCGTTGCAGCAAGGTCAGCATCTGGCCGGTATTTTTAGTCGCCAGGGCGGTTTCGATACGGCTTAGAATCAACCAGGGAAAGACCGGGCTGTTTTTGTCCACGGCTGACTCGAGGTTTTTCAGCTCGACATCGGCAAGCCAGGGGTCTGCGTATTCGGCTTGCAGGCGCAGGAGAAGATATCGTGCCAGAATACCGACAGGTTCTTTGGCGTACTGGGTGGATAAAAAATAAAATTGCTTGTATGCCTCATTATAGTTGCCTGCACGGAGGAGGATCTCGCCATAGGTGAGACTCAGTTTTTTTCTGATTTCCAGGTCCTGCTCCGCATTTATCCGCTCAATGAGGACAGGGATCAGATTGTTCCAGAGGGAACGTCTGCCGTCCTCCCTGATTGCAGGGGAGAGGATGTCGATATTATTTTCTGAGGCCCCGGGAAGAAGAGCAATTGCCGGAAAAGGTACCAGTGAAAACTGTACTGCCGGATCAATCTCGACTTCAGCTTCGTATTCTTTGATAAATTTCTTCCAGTTTCCAGTGTAAGGTGAGGCGCTGGCCGGATTTGAGGGGTCTTTGGTTTTTTCCTGCGGATGGGTCTTCGTCGACTTTTTTCCTGCAAGATCCGGCGTTGGAGAGTTCTCTCCAAGGAGGATGTCCATGACCAGCGTGTTGATTTTGTGACCTTGGCTCACTTTGACTTTCTGGGGTGGATAGCGAAAAAAAAGAGAGATCGTTGTGGTGTCTGTCCTTGCCAGTGACAATATTTTGACTATTTTATCGTCGGTTTCAGGCGGGGTAAGGTTGGCATCCGGGCGGGTGTTTTTCAGTATCAGATCGATCCGTTTGTCATTGTGGTGCAAGGTATATTCGGGGAGAGACGAAAATGAACAAATAATCTGGGCACTGTTGTCGCTGTAAGCCTTGCTGATTTGTTGAAGAATCGCCGGCGCGGAGGCGTGTCCGGCAGTGGCGGCAAGGATGGTGATGAGAAGAAAAAATATTTTTTTCATAATGAAAAGTGAGGGGAAAGTTTAACTCCTCTTGCTGACGAACCGATAACAGTTGTTGTCCATCATTCCTGCTTGTCAGGGTTTCCGGCCATGTTCATCCGGGTGGTGATTTTTTCAAGGGGTGTGGATTTTGTGTCTGCAATTTCTGTTCCGTTAGCAATATTTCCTTGTTTCTTTGATCATGGTCCAGTCTAATCAGTGCGGAGAAGGGGGCGTTGAAAGATTCCTGTATGATTAACATTGACGAGGAATGTAATTATTGGCAAAAAAGAAAGGGTATGTGATTCCCAAGGGAAGAGACGTAGTGGGTTGAGATGAAACGATACCGCTGGTGAGGACATGCAGTGCCGGAGTGGTGAGTCTGCCTTGTCTCTTGGGATGACCTTCCGGATGCAGTGGCTGTCGTCAGCGAAACATGGGATTTTTTGGAGGATATTATGGGGAATAATGTATTGTTGGTGGATGATTCAAGTACGATGCGAAAAATTGTCGGCAGGTCACTGCGCCAGGCAGGGATAGAATTTGATAACATTTACGAGGCTGCCGATGGACTGCAGGCCCTTGAGGTGTTGGAAAAAGAATCGGTGGATATTGTGCTCAGCGATATTAATATGCCGAATATGGATGGCATCTCCTTTCTTCGAGAAAAGGCCAATCGTCCCAATATGAAAAGTATTCCGGTGTTTATGATTTCGACGGAGACCGGTGATGATATTATTGGTGAGGCCAAGTCTCTTGGTGCCGTGGGGGCGATAAAAAAGCCCTTTACCGCAGACATGGTGAATGAAGTGCTGGGCCCGTTTCTGAAATAATCAATATGGCTGCCGCGTCGGCAAATCGTAACGAATCTTTATGGTTTTTTTAACTCCGCAGCAGTGAATATCTCGACTACGGACGACTTCTGGATAAAAAGGTGTCTTATGGATCTTGCTGAAAAGATAATTGAATCAACCAAGGAAATTTTTTCCACCATGGTAATGATGGATGTCGCTGTTGCCGGACCTGCTTTGAAAGAGAGTGGAATCCTGCATGATACAATCACCGGCATGATCGGGCTTGCGGGAACCCATAAAGGAGTTCTGGCCATCCATATTCCAAATCCCGTTGCCATGGCGATCACCAGCAGTTTTTTAGGAATGGACGTTGATGAGATTAACGATGATGTTCGTGACGCGGTCGGTGAACTTGCCAATATGCTTGGCGGGAATGTGAAAACCATTCTGTCCCAGAACGGCAGAGATATTGATCTTTCTCTGCCGTCAACCATTGCCGGTCATGAATATGGGTTTCAGGCTGCATGCGATGTTGACATGATTATCCTGCCTTTCAAGATCGAGAATGGTGAATTTCTGGTGGAGTTGCAACTGGAGAAATAGGAATTTTTGCTCAAAAAATCGGGAATTTATTTGATTTGCAAGGATAAAGAGCAATATGGATATAGGGCAGGATATCATAAATGCCGCCACGGATGTTTTTTCCACCATGCTGATGATTGATCTTGTGGCTGGAGAACCCATTGAGGGGGCAGGGGGTGAGGTGATATCAAATATTACCTCCATGCTTGGTCTTGGTGGTGATATCCGTGGAATGCTCGCTGTGCATTGCCCGGCGGTGGTGGCCATGGCCATTACCAGTGGTTTTCTTGGTATGGACGTTGATTCATTGAATGAGGATGTAAAAGACGCCATTGGCGAAATAGCCAATATGATTGCCGGCAACCTGAAAAGTTCCTTTGCCGGGTATGATGTGAAGGTTGAACTTGCCATTCCCACATCCATCGTTGGTGAATCGTATCGGGTTGGGGGGATGCTCGGGACACGAAGGGTTGCGGTTTTGTTTGGCATGGAAAGCGGCCAGTTTCTGGTGGAGCTCAAGTATGTAATGGATAAGTGAAATTTCACTCCATTTCTCTCATCCATAAACATCATATTCAGAACGATATTCATCGGGTCTGCAATTTGTCTCAGTTCCGCAGTTGTTATAAATATATATTTTTATTGACCGATACAAGAGATGAAGCAATGTAGCGGCAGCCCTCCTTTGTTTTCTTTTCTTCATTGAGTTCCGGCATGGTATGAAAAAAGCCCAGCAACGAATTGATAAGATTCTTGAATCTGTGCGCGCAAGGATTCAGGATGAGGTGAGTGGCCTTATCGGCGCGACTCTTATTCTCTCAGATTTTCAGCGGCAATTTATTTCCAAAGAAGATGCCTTTGACCAACTCTCGGGAAAACAGGTGGCGGCCAAGCTCGATATCACCGGCGATGTCCAGGGCCAGGGATGTATTCTGCTTGAAGTAAAAGATGCCATTTGTCTTGGCGGCACCTTGATCATGCTGCCCGAGGCCTCCCTGGAAGAGGTGATCAGTTCCGAAAAATATGATGAAGAGATAGAGGACTCCTACGGTGAAATCGCCAATATTATAGCTGGTTCCTATACCAAAGTGTTTGAGGAGATGTATCCAGACAGCTGTCGTTTTGTCAGAAAAAACCAGGAAATCGTTATTCCTGTGAAGGTGATCAGTGATTCTGACGAACCAGTGCCCGATCAGCTTTATTATCAAGTGGTATCGGTGATGACCCTTAACGACCGGCAGATGGGGAATCTTGTCATGCTTCTGCCGGCCGCACCCTTTGGCCTGGAAACTGATGAACCCGCAGGCGTGCTTGAGCCTGAGCTTGTGCCGCCAAAACCGGTGAGCACTGTTTCTGCCAAACGAGGGGAGGGCGGGGCCGAAAAATCTGCTGCCGTTGTCCCGGAACAAGAGATTGAGCAGGCAGCGCTGCCCGACTTTGACACAAAGAAGCATCGCCAGCGTGTGGATGCCCTGCTCGACAAATGTCGTCTGAAGATGGGAGAAGAAATGGCCGCCCTGCTGGGTGTGGAAGTCACTCTCAGTGATATGGAGTGCCGGCTTGTAACCAAAGAAGATTATTTTCTGGAAGAGGCTGCCGGAAAGCAGATCCTTGCCCATATGAATGTGGTGGGTGAGATTGAGGGAAAGAGTTATCTTTTTGTCGGTCTGAAAGATGCCATTTATATCGGCGGCACCCTGATTATGCTGCCCCCCGCAGAGCTTGAGAAGGTTGTTCAGGAGGAAGAGTTTGGTGAAGATACACAAGATGCTTATGGTGAAATCGCCAATATTCTGTCCGGGGTCTACAGCACGCTTTTCGAAGAACAGTATGTCAAAAAAATTCGTTTTGTAAAAACCGGCATTGAGAAGATCCTGCCGTTAAAAGTAGTTATTGACTCCGATGAACCTTGCCCCAATCAGTTGTATTATTTGAGCAGCAGCTCGCTGAATATCAGTGGGAAGGCCATGGGAAAGGTGCAAACCCTTTTTCCTGCGGTCCTGCTGCAGCTCGAAGGGCTGCTCCAGCAGGAGGAGCAGGCGCCCGTCCGGCAAGGGTCGGTGGAAGGGGCGGTGCCTTCTGTCGCCGGGAATGACAGTACTTCGGCGCAGGTCATTGATATACTGGTGGTGAGTGATGACGCCCTGGAGACCGTGAAGATTGTCGAATTTCTACAACATCGTCATTTCAGTGTAAAGGTCCTGTCCTATAAGGAAAATGTGATTGAGTATCTTCCCGGTGAGGTAAAGGCGGTCTTTCTGGTAATGAGTGATGTGAATGAAAAGGCCTTTGCGGTGGCGATCAAGATAAGCTCCGCCTGTTCCTTGCCGCTCATTGCTGCCGGTCCGGGATGGACTCGCAGCAAGGTGATAAGTGCTGTAAAATATGGTATCAATGATATCCTCCTGACTCCGGCCAGCAGTGATGATCTTGCTGACAAGATTGAAGCTGTTTCCATCAGGCTTGCCGCATAATCCCCTTCTTTTCCCCTCCTTTTCATCCCCGCTGCCTTTTCTCCGGTTTGGCATGACAGCTCCTGGAAAACCCCTTCCGGGTTACCCGCGAAGGGATTATGCTGCCATCCATCCACAGATTTCCGTCAAACCTCCTTGTCTTTTCTCCTGTCCTTGGGAAAAGTATTTTTTTAACCGCTATTTAACAAAACCACCCCAAATTACCCCTAAAAAACCATTTTTTT
>JACDZF010000132.1 GCA_013426795.1 Desulfocapsa sp.
GTGATCAGCATAAGGTTCCGACTTTTGTTTCTTCTCTGAGTTTCCCGATTATTTTCGCGGGAATTGTTTCAAGAATCATCGATAAAAATGGTATGGCTGATCAGTGTCTTACCCCTATGCGAGATAAAGATTGAAAGGGAAATATGGTTCAGTTACGTTTTGATAAGTCAGAAAGTGGCCTGCTCCCGGCCATTGCTCAGGATTATGAGACAGGTGAGATTTTGATGCTTGCCTATATTAATCTTGAATCGTGGGAAAAAACCCTGGAAACCGGAAAGGTTCACTATTGGAGCCGTTCCCGGAGCAAATTGTGGCTGAAAGGCGAGTCCTCCGGCCATGTCCAGCTGGTTCGAGAGATACTGGTCGACTGTGACGATGATACGGTGGTGTTCAAGGTAGAACAGCTGGGGGGGGCCGCCTGTCATACCGGCCATCGAACCTGTTTTTTCCGTCGGGTTGAGGGCGGGATACTCTCTGTGGTTGGGACCAGGGTCTTTGATCCGGAAACAGTGTATGGAAAAAAATAGTGGCTGAGTGGTCTTGTAAAAGAGATCTTATCAGGAATTGTATTGAATGATTGGAGATTTGATGATGGAATCAGCAAGGCAGTTGAAGCTCGGGCTTCCCAAGGGAAGCCTGGAAAAGGCAACCATAGAATTATTTGAAAAGGCAGGCTGGCTGATCAAGCCGCAATCCCGGAATTATTTTCCCGAGATTGATGATCATGAGCTGCTCTGTTCCATTTGCCGACCCCAGGAAATGTCCCGCTATGTCGAGAGCGGTATGCTTGATGCCGGAATCACCGGCAAAGATTGGACCCTGGAGAATAAGTCAGATGTGGTGATTGTCTCCGATCTGATTTACTCCAAGGTGAGCAGGAGGCCGACTCGCTGGGTGATCGCGGTGGCAGGTGATTCTGATATTCATACCGTTGAAGATCTGGAAGGCAAGAAGATTTCCACGGAACTGGTCAATGTGACCAGAGAATTTTTCGCGCAGAAAAATATCAACGTCACCATCGAATTTTCCTGGGGTGCCACCGAGGCAAAGGTGGTCTCCGGGCTTGCTGATGCCGTGGTGGAGGTGACCGAGACTGAAAGCACCATCCGGGCCCATGGATTGCGGGTTATCCATGAACTGATGCAGTCCAATACCCAGTTTATTGCCAATAAAGAAGCCTGGGACGATCCCTGGAAAAGGGAGAAGATTGAAAATGTCGCCCTGCTTCTTCAGGGCGCCTTGAATGCAGATCGGATTGTCGGTCTGAAAATGAATGTTGCCCATGAGCGCCTGGAGCAGATCATCAGCCTGTTGCCCTGTCTGAATGCCCCGACCGTGGCAGGGCTTTACCAGAAGGATTGGTACTCGGTGGAAACGGTTGTCTCGGAGGATGCGGTGCGCGATCTGATTCCTCAATTAAAAAAGAATGGCGCCGAGGGGATCATTGAATATGCCCTGAACAAGGTGATTTGATTTGCGAACCCCGATAAACGGGATAAGTGCCTTTCGCAGATTATTTTCTTGCAAAAAAAACAAGAAAATAATCTGTAAGGCACTAAAGGCCCTGGTATGAAATTTCTTGACGTGAAGTTTCTCTTAAGCGTCCATGAGCTGACTCAACTTCCCGGGTTAACTTTGCCGGAGATTGCCTTTGCAGGGCGCTCAAATGTCGGCAAATCCAGTCTGATGAATACCCTGATGGGCAGAAAAAATCTGGTCAAGATCAGTAGAAGGCCAGGAAAAACCCAGGGGCTGAATTTCTTTGAAGTGTCTGAAACCGTCTATCTGGTTGATCTCCCCGGCTATGGCTACGCCAAGGTTGCCAAGGGGATGCAGGAACACTGGCAGTCCCTTATCACCTCCTATCTGGAGACCAGGAAGACTCTCAAATGTGTGGTGGTTATTCTAGACCTTCGCCATGGGGTCAAAGAACATGATGCCCAGCTTTTTGGATGGCTGCGGGAAAGGAATATTCCTTTTTTACCGGTTTATACAAAGGCCGATAAATTATCGGGAAATGAACGAATTAAAAACGCGAGCATCCTCGATGCCGGTCATTCCATTGGCAAGGATCAGAGAATCTTGTTTTCAGCTTTAACCGGTATGGGAAAAGATGAGCTGGAAAAAACCCTGGAATTTTATTCGAAAGTATATTGATTTTTTTATATGATTCGGTGATATTCCATTTTGGCTGTGGGCAGAGATTTTTTTATTCATCTCGCGGGCTGATTTCGTCAGCAAAAGTTAAAAATTGGGGAGGAACAACATCATGTTGCATCGATCGCAATGGCCATGCTGGAAAATCATGAAGTGTGATGATGACAACAAATGCCTGGTGAAAGATCAGGCAGACATGATGTGCTGGGAAATAATTGAGGAAAGGGATTGCCGCTCTTTTCATATTTGCAGAGATTGCCTGGTGTACATAAGTCACCAGAAAAACAGCCCCTTAAAGAGAGACGAGCTGCTTATCATCATGGCTCAGAGGGGACTCAATATCATTAATGGTCAACGTCCACTCGAATGTGCATCGTTCGGGAATCTTGCCGAAGGCTAGTTCCCGAAAAACCATTTTTGACAAGCTTTTTTCGAAGACCAAAGAGACACAAGGGAGTTTATCGTTTGCAGAGCAACAAAGCCATCTGGTTAAAATTACTGCTCAGATTTCAATACTGCTAAAAATGCCTTTTGTGGTATCTCCACATTGCCAACAGTCTTCATTCTTTTCTTGCCTGCCTTCTGTTTTTCCAGGAGTTTTCTTTTTCTGGAAATGTCGCCGCCATAACATTTTGAGATAACATCTTTTCTAAGAGCCGAGATTGTTGATCTGGCCACTATGGTCCCGCCAATGGCGGCCTGGATGGCGATCTTGAACATCTGCCGGGGGATTTCGTGCTGGAGCTGCTCACAGGCATGCAGGCCGCGGGCTCGCGCGTTCGCACGATGCACCAGTTGCGACAGGGCGTCCACAAGTTCTCCGTTGACCAGAATATCCAGTTTGACCAGATCGCTTTTACGATAATCATAGAGGGCGTAGTCAAAGGAGCCATACCCCTGGGTGGCGGATTTCAGTTTATCATAGAAGTCATAGATCACCTCAGCCAGAGGCAGTTCGCAGGTAAGCTCAATGCGGCCGGGAGTTGGGTAATGGTAATGGGTATTTTCGCCGCGCCGCTCCATGCATAATGCCATGACCACCCCCATATATTTCTCGGGCATGAGGATGGTGGCCTTGATATAGGGTTCTTCCACCCGGCTGACCTTGGAAGGATCTGGAAAATGGGCGGGGTTGTCCACCTCCACCATGGAGTCGTCGTTCAGATAGAAGTTATATTTGACCGAAGGAACAGTTAAGATAAGCGAAATATCAAATTCCCGTTCCAGCCGTTCCTGGATGACTTCCAGGTGTAACAGGCCAAGGAATCCGCAACGAAAGCCAAAGCCAAGGGCCACGGACGAGTCTTTCTGAAAGGTCAGGGCCGCATCGTTGAGCTGTAATTTTTCAATGGCCGTGGCCAGGCTTTCATAATCATCGGTGGAGATGGGGTAGATGGAGGAAAAGACCACCTGTTGAACCGGTTTAAATCCGGCCAGGGCCTGAGCGCAGGGCCTGTCTTTGTGGGTGATGGTGTCGCCTGGGCGGGTGTCGCTGATGGTCTTGATCCCGGCCAGGATATAGCCGATCTGGCCGGCCGAGAGCTGTTTCTGAGCTTCCTTACCAAACCTGAACAGGCCGACTTCTTCCACCTTGTAGACGGCGCCATTGGACATGAACCTGATCATATCCCCGGCCCGGATAATCCCATTGATAATACGGCAGGAGATGATGGTGCCACGGAAGGGATCATAGTGGGCATCAAATATAAGGGCCTGCAGTTCATCCTCAGGGTCACCTTTGGGGTGAGGCAGGTATTTTACGATGGCCTCAAGGATTTTATCGACATTCTGCCCTGTTTTAGCGGAGCAGAGTTGAATATGATCGCCATCGAGCCCCAGATCCTCTTCAATCTGATGAGCGACTTTTTCAGGCTCTGCCGAAGGGAGATCAATCTTGTTGATGACCGGGATGATCTCAAGATTGTTTTCCATGGCCAGGTACAGATTAGCCAAGGTCTGGGCCTCAACGCCCTGGGCCGCATCGACGAGGAGCAGGGCGCCTTCACAGGAACTCAAGGCCCGGGAGACCTCGTAGCTGAAATCCACATGACCGGGGGTGTCAACCAGATTCAACTCGTACGTCTTGCCATCTTTGGCGGTGTAGGGAAGGCATATGGTCTGACTTTTGATGGTGATGCCGCGCTCCCGCTCAATGTCCATATTATCAAGGAGCTGGTCTTTGAAGTCACGGAGAGAAACCTGATTGCAGAGTTGGATCATACGGTCAGCCAGGGTTGATTTGCCATGATCAATATGAGCTATAATTGAGAAATTTCGTATGTGTTTCATTGTAGGTAGTGGAGATTTGTTATAGAATGGTCGAGGAATGGGGCTGCTGCGCAGCACCTGGCACAGAATATGAAAAAATAGACTTGTAGCATAAATGAACAAGGAACTCCATAGAATTTTCCCGTATTTTCCGGCAAGTTCCCCGAGATACATTCTCTGCATGGATACACGTGTGTCTCTTTGCGGTCATTTTTCTCTGAGATATAATGATTGCACTTTGAGGGAACTGGGGTAATAATAATAAGTTTATTTTTAAGATAATGTCCAATTGAACTGATACTCCTTATGACTTCACAGAAAACTTCATACGAAATCTCTGAATCGGACTCTGAGACCTCCGATCCCTATGAGTTGCCGGAATCCGTCAGGGATGAGACCCATTATTCAGAGCATCCCCTGGTTGCCCTGTCCAATGAAGAGCATCTCCCGGCCCTCAGTAATCCTGCCCTCCATCGGTACCTTCAGGAGATCAGTCAATATGAGCTGCTGACCCGTGAAGAGGCGGATGAACTGGCCATTAAGTTTCGTGAAGAAGGCGACCAGGAGGCTGCTTATCGATTGGTTTCGTCCAATTTACGGCTGGTGGTGAAGGTGGCCATGGATTTCCAGAAGTACTGGATGCAGAATTTCATGGATCTGATTCAGGAGGGAAATGTCGGACTGGTTCAGGCAACCAAGAAATTTGACCCCTATCGCGGGGTTAAATTCTCATATTATGCCGCCTATTGGATACGAGCCTATATCCTTAAATTCATTATGGATAATTGGCGTCTGGTGAAGATCGGGACGACCCAGGCGCAGCGCAAGCTGTTTTTCAGCTTGAATAAGGAAAAGAAGCTTCTCGAATCTCAGGGATTTCAGGCTGAGACCAAATTGCTGGCCCAGCGTTTAAATGTCAAGGAAAGTGAAGTTATTGAAATGAGTCAGCGGATGGGCGGCGGAGATGTTTCCCTGGAAAGCCCGGTACGTGCCGATTCAGACGATGAACAAAAAAGTTTTCTGCCCAGTGAAGGGCCGGGTATTGAAGAGATGGTCGCCGGATCCCAGATGAAGGCGAAGCTCGCAGAAATGCTGGTGATTCTGGAAGATAAGTTAAACAGCAAGGAAGCCATGATCCTGGAGCAACGGCTGCTCACCGATGAACCCATGACGCTCCAGAATATTGCTGACAAGTTTGGTATTTCCCGTGAGCGGGTCAGGCAGATAGAGGTGAATCTGTTAAAAAAAATGAAGAAGTTTTTTGAGGCTGAAATGCCTGATATCAAAGACTTTTTCGAGGGTGAAGATATGGTAATCAAAAGCGGCCCTAAAAAATAATCTCGTCCATCTGCCATCTTTACTTCTGCCATATCCGCCCCGTTTTTTTGTTTTTTTTGATAAGGTTTGAACCAGCCCCATGGTGGGAATGGGTGCTCGGCCATTTATAGAGTCTGATTCGATAGAGAGAGAAGGTTTAAAGAATGAAAGTACCTTTGCTTGATCTGAAACAACAGTTGAGTTATCTCCGCCACGATATGCTTGAGGCGGTGACCAGGGTTATTGACTCAATGATATGTATCCAGGGCCCGGAAGTGGCCGGATTTGAACAGGATCTTGCGGCCTATTGCGGGGTGGATTACGGAGTTGGCGTTTCCAGTGGCACCGATGCCCTGCTGGTTTCCATGATGGCGCTGGGGATAGGGCCGGGAGATCAGGTACTGACCACACCGTATTCCTTTTTTGCCACCATGGGAGTGGTTCTGCGCCTGGGCGCGACACCAGTCTTTGCCGATATCGATCCCGTTACCTTCAATATTGATCCCAGGGTCATGGAAGAGGTCCTTGCCGGTGATCACGAACGAAAGATCAAGGCCATCCTGCCCGTTCATCTCTACGGGCAATGTGCTGATATGTCGGCGATCATGAAACTTGCCGGCCAGTATAACCTGCCCGTTGTTGAAGATGCGGCGCAGGCCATTGGTGCGGAGTATCCCCTGGATGACGGCGTCAAGGTCACCTGGAGCAAGGCCGGAACAATGGGTTTAGCCGGATGTTTCTCATTTTTCCCCAGTAAAAATCTCGGGGGAATTGGTGATGGCGGAATGGTGGTGACCCAAAACGCTGTCTTTGCCGACAAGATCAGGATCTTGCTCAATCATGGGGCATCCCCTAAATATTATCATGGAGAGGTTGGAGGAAATTTCCGACTCGATCCCATTCAAGCTGCGGTCCTGGCGGTGAAACTTAAATTCCTGGAGCAATGGCATCAGGCCAGACGGGAGAATGCCGACCGGTATCAGGCCCTTTTTGTTGAGTCAGGTCTTGTGCGCGATAAGCTTCTGGTGCTGCCGCATGCCGTGTATCGTGCAGATAATGAGGCCGGCCCCTCCCGGAACGGAGAGCAGAAGGGTGCCGGTGCGAATTATCATATCTATAATCAGTATGTGCTCAGGGTCAAAAACCGCGATGCCCTGGTGGCCTGGCTGCGTTCCCAGGATATTGGCTGTGAAATTTATTATCCATTGGCCCTCCATCAGCAAAAATGTCTGGGACCAAACCTCTCCGTGGTGTCTTTTCCCGAGGCCGAAAGGGCCGCGGCAGAGACCATCGCCCTCCCCATCTTCCCGGAACTGTCTGCTGATATGCAGGCCTATGTGGTAGAGAAAATAGCTGAATTTTATCGGCAGTAAGCTTGTTATCGTCGTGATTCTATTTTCTGTAATTCAGGCTGAAACTAGAACGACCTTAGCCCGGGAGTATCTGGCATGGTAATGGCCGCTTCCCTGCATTTTCCGTCCACGATCAAACTGGATAACGTATCTGCCCAAAACAATTATATTTTATTGGGCTTGCTTGTCTTTTTTCTGGTGTCTGCTTTTTCTTCTCCCCCTCCCTTGTCTGCGGCCCCCCCGAATTCTGTCACCATCGCCCCTGAACGTGATATTGTGATCACTGATACCAGCAAGGAGCCTGCGTGGAAAGACCTCTGGGATGCCGCGCGGGAGATGACCCGACAGGGGAGATATGCTGAGGCGGCGGAGGGGTACGCAAGGCTTCTTGCGGTGAAAAAAAATATTGAAGAGGCCTCCCTTGAGTACAGCCTGGTCTTGATTGCCCTTTCTCGTTGGGATCAGGCCGCGGTTGTGCTTGAGAGTCTTCTCGAGCTTGATCCCCTTCGTTCCGACTACCTCTTGAGTGCTGGTTCGGTGGCCTTGAAATTGAAAGAGTACGGACGCGCAACTGCCTATTATCGCCGTGTCTATCAGAAACTCAACTCCTCTTTGAAGGCGCAGGCCAGGGATGGCCAAGTGTCGGTCGCTCCAGGGATGGATAAAGAACGACCGCAGGCCAGGGATGGCCAAG
>JACDZF010000133.1 GCA_013426795.1 Desulfocapsa sp.
TGACTGTGGAGTTGTGAGATTCTTCCTTCCGAGACATCGAGAACCTCGGCGATTTCTTTCTGGGCCAGCTCTTCGTAATAGTAGAGCGAGATCACCAGCCGTTCCTTTTCGGAGAGTTCTTGCAATATGTTTGCCATGATCATCGTGAGTTGTTGTTTTTCAATGCGGGCAGAGGGGGAAATATCTGCCCGCTGATCGGCCAGGGTATCAAGAAATGAGACACCATCTTCTGAGTTGTCGAGGGTTTCATTGAGGCTGACACAGCCAAGATGGGAGACCTCACCCAGGGTCTGCTGGTATTCCTCGAGGCTGATTTCCATGGCCGCTGCCATTTCCTCTTCTTCAGGGCTTCTGCCCAGCTTTCGCTCCAGCTTGGTCATGGTGCGACTGACTTTATTCTGTTTGTCGCGCAACGAACGGGAAAACCAGTCCAGTTTGCGCATCTCGTCGAGAATTGCGCCCCTGATCCTGTGTTCAGCAAAGGTCTTGAAGAGGATATTCTTGCCGGGATCAAATTTATTGGAGGCATCGATTAATCCAAGCATACCGGCACTGCGCATGTCGTCCCGGTTCATGAAGGAGGGGACATGGGTGACCATTCTGCCCACCAGGATATCGACCAGGTACAGGTGATCACGAATCAGGGAAGAATGATCTTCCAGAGGTTGGGTATTGAGATAGACCATGATCAACTCCTGCCGCCAAAGTCGAGGAGTTTTTTCCAGAAGAACTGGATACCGCCTTTGGGCTCACAGAAAATCTGCTCGGAACAGAGGGTGCCGGCCAGCAGGGTAAAGGCGGTGGTGATTCGAGACGAGGGGAAGAGGTCGACAATGACCCGCTGTTTTCTGATCGCGTCAATCATTTGACGATCTGCCGGAATGGAGCCAAGGAATTCAATGGAGATGTCAAGATACCGATTGGAGACCATGGTCAGCTTGCGGTACACGTCCAGCGCCTCTTCGTCGCTCTGGATCATGTTGACCACCAGGTTGAAGCGTTTTTCATGATACTGGGTGGAGAGCAGCTTCATCAGCGCGTAAGCGTCGGTGATGGCAGTGGGGTCAGGGGTGGTGACCACGAGGATTTCCTGGGCGGCGGTATTGAAGTAGGTGACATTTTCAGATATTCCGGCCTCCGTGTCAATGAGGACAAAATCAAAGTCGTTGTGCATGAGATCGAGGCCATCCAGCAGCTTTTGTTTCTGCTGGGAGTCAAGGCGGGTAAAATTCTGGACGCCGGAACCCGCCGGCAATATTTTGACACCTTTGGGGCCCTCCACCAGTATGGAGGCCAGCTCCTGCTCGCCTGAAAAAAAGTGATTGAGGTTATATTTGGGTGCCAGTCCAAAGACCACGTCAATATTGGCAAGCCCCAGGTCGGCGTCCAGGATCAGGACTTTCTTCCCAAGGATGGCCAGGGAAACTGCAACGTTGGCGGTAACAGCCGTCTTGCCCACCCCGCCCTTGCCGCTGGTGATGGAATAAACTCGAGTGACCCTTTCTTGTTCCAAAGGCAGTGTCGAGGAAGTCGCCCCGTCGGGGCCTGATGTTGTCGCCTGGATTGTCATTGTGTTTTATTTTCTTTGTTATTTGAACGTGTGGGAGAGGATTTCATCCTGTCCCCAACTGACTCCCATTGTCTGGGTGACACCTCTTAATGCTGTTTCTCTACTCCTGAAATTCTGTCCCGGGACAGGCTCAGTATCAGCCCGGCCACGAGTTCCGGGCTTGCGGTCAACAGGTCTTCAGGAACCCGTTGGCCATTGGTGACCCAGGAAAAGGGGATGGTATGGTTCCGGTCATGACTCTGGATGTCGAGCATCACGCCCAGGGTAAGGCACTCGTCGGTCTTGGTGATAATGGTGTTGTCAATTCCCAGAATATTGAAGCGTCTGATGGTCTCGAAAAGCTCAGAATCACGGGTCGTGGCTGAGAGCACCAGGTGTTTGTCAATGGCCAGATCCGCCCGCAGAAAAGTGGCGAGATCCTTGATGCAGAGCGAGTCATGGGGACTGCATCCGGCGGTGTCGATGAGGATAAGTTCTTTATCACCATGCCGCAAAAGAGCCTGTTCCAGCTGCTCCGGGCTGATCACCACCTCCACCGGCAGATTCATGATGGTGCCATAGACCTTGAGTTGCTCCACTGCGGCAATGCGGTAGGTATCAATGGTGATCATGGCGATGGAGCTGGAAAAATTGCTCAGATAATGGGCAGCAATTTTGGCCAGGGTGGTGGTTTTGCCGACCCCCGTGGGCCCGACCAGGGCAATGCGTCGCTGTGCATTGTCCCCCTGGAAGAGTGGGGACGCCACATGCAGCATGCCTTCAATGACTTGGGTCAATGCAGAAATCATGCCGTTTTCATCCTGTTCGCCAGATTCCCCCGTTTTTATATCCGGGATGCGTCCAAGAATCTTCCGCGCCGTGGCCGCACTGATGTTTTGACTCAGGAGCAGATCCAGGAGCTGGTTTCTTTCCCCAGTATCCACCGATTTCTCATTCTGGTCAAGGACTGAACAGCTCTGGATGGCGGCCTCTGCATCTTTCTTCCGGTTCCTCTCGCTCCCCTCCTGTTTGCTGTGCAACCGGGAAACTTCAATGCCCAGCTTCTTCACCATCTCTTTCAGCTCATCAAGCTCATGGTGGTCTGCCGACTTTTTTTCCACAGCAGGCTGGGGCCCGTGATGGAGGCGGAACTGGGAGTCATAGGTGATGGTCTGCCCTGGTTGCTCGGGAGTCTGATGCGGAGTCGTGTCCTCGGCCCATCTGGTAAAGGGCCTTTTGCGCGGCGATGGAACCCGGGCGACGCGGGCCATGGACGGATGTACCGGCTCCGGCCAGGGAGTGTCCACGGCAGCCGTGATTTCAAAAACCGGCTTGCCGATGAGGCCCAGTTTGCCGCTGCGGATAGTGCGGGTGGACAGAATAAGGGCATCCGGGCCCAAGGTCTCCCTGATAATCTTCAGGCCCGAGGCCATATCCGCGGATTCGAAGATCTTAACTTGCATCGAGGGTCACACTGCCAAGGGATCGGATTTTCAGGTTCGGGGTAATCTCATTGTGCGACAGCACCACCAGGGATGGATAATAGCGCTCGGTCAGCTTGCGCACATGGGGCCTGATCTGGGGGGCGGAGAGCAGGGTTGGCCGCTGCCCGCCGGCAAAAAGAGTGATGGCCTTGCCGATGGAATCGAGGATGGTCTGGGCCGTGCCGGGATCAATGGCCAGGTAGCTGCCGGATTCCTTATGTTGAATGGATTTGCTGATGGCGTCTTCCACGGGTTTGGCCAGGGTGATCAGGGGGATGACCCCGCCCACTGCCAGGCCAGCACTGATGGTGCGGGCCAGGGCGTGGCGGACATATTCGGTGAGGATATCCGGATCGCGGGTGACCGGCGCCCAGTCCGCCATGGTTTCGAGAATGGTGCGCAGGTCACGGATGGAGACCCCTTCCGCCAGCAGGTTCTGGAGTATGCGCATGATTGTGCCCAGGGAGAGAATGGATGGCACCAGCTCCTCCACCAGCTTGGGATAGGTCTTGGCCAGGTTGTCGAGCAGGTTCTGCACCTCCTGGCGACCAATCAGCTCATGACCGTGCTGTTTGATGATCTCGCTGATGTGGGTGGCCATGACCGTGGCGCAGTCAACGACGGTGTAGCCGGCAATCTGGGCCCGTTCCTTCTTGTCTTCGGTGATCCAGATGGCGGGCAGGCCAAAGGCGGGCTCGGTGGTGGCGATTCCCTTGATCGTTTCGGTCACCATGCCGGGATCCATGGCCATAAAGTGGCCGGGCAGCATCTCCGCTTCGGTGATCCTGATACCCTTGAGGGCCAGGGTGTACTGGTTGGGATTCAGCTGAAGATTATCCTTGATATGAACGGGTGGGACGATAAAGCCGTTGTTGATGGCAAACTGCTTGCGGATGGACTGGATACGGGTGAGCAGTTCACCGTTCTGGGCGGAATCAACAAAGGGGATCAGGCCGTAGCCCACTTCCAGTTCGAGAAGATCGACATTGAGCATCTCTTCGTAGTTTTCGGCCACCGGGATGGGGGCCTCCCGGGGTTTTTCGGGGACGATCTGCGCGTCTTTCAGCTTTTTCTGGTCAAGCTGCCAGGCAAATATGGCCAGAGAGATGGCAAGCAGCATGAACGGAACCAGGGGGAAGCCGGGAATCAGGGCAAAGACCAGAAGCATCCCGGAGACCACCCAGAGGGCCACGGAATAGCGGCTGAACTGGATCTTGATGTCGGCGCCGAAATCGTTGTCCCCCGAGGATCTGGTGACAAGCAGACCGGCGGCTGTGGAAATGATCAGGGCCGGGACCTGACCGACAAGGCCATCGCCCACGGTGAGGATGGTATAATTCTTGGCAGCCTCGACCATGGGCATGCCCTTCTGTAACACACCGATGATAAAGCCGGCACCGATATTAATGAAGGTGATGATAATGCCGGCGATGGCATCACCCTTGACAAACTTGGAGGCACCGTCCATGGCTCCGTGGAAGTTTGCCTCGGCAGCGATCAGTTCCCGGCGTCTTCTGGCCTCGGATTCATTGATCAGGCCGGCGTTGAGGTCGGCATCAATGGCCATCTGCTTTCCAGGCATGGCATCGAGGGTGAATCTGGCCGCGACTTCGGCCACCCGGCCGGCGCCCTTGGTGATAACCATGAAATTAATCAGAACCAGGATGGCAAAGATGACGATTCCCACCACATAGTTGCCGCCCACGACAAATTGCCCAAAAGACTCGATCACTGCGCCGGCTGCGTCCGGGCCCTCGTCGCCGCGCAACAGGATCAATCGGGTGGAGGCCACATTGAGGGCCAGCCGGAACAGGGTGGTGGCCAGAAGGATGGCAGGGAAGATGGAGAAATCAGTGGCCCTGACCGTGTACAGGCTGATGACCAGAATCAGCAGGGCGATGGTGATATTGGCGGACAGAAAGAGGTCAAGCAGGATTGGCGGCAGGGGGACGATCATGATCATGAGGATGGAGACCATGCCCACTGCTGCCATGATGTCGGTGCGTTTGAGCAGGTCGTTCCAGTGCAGGCCGCTGAACAGCTGTCGTTTTTCCGTCAGTTCCATGGGGATTAATTACGAAGGTCGAATAAACAATTAACGAACTGCAAAGGGTTATCAGCCTGAGTATCTTACTGTTTTTTTGTGCCTTTCAGGGAATAGATATGGGCCAGGATCTCAGCTACGGCCTTGAACATCTCTTCCGGGATGGGGGCTCCCAGGTCTAGCTTATGCAATAAGCGAGCCACAGGAGGGTTTTCGATCAGTGGAACATTATTTTCCCTTGCAATTTCTCGAATCCGCATGGCCACATAATCAGCGCCCTTGGCGACCACAACGGGAGCTACCATGGTAGCCGGATCATATTGAATGGCCACCGCCAGATGGGTGGGGTTGGTAATGACAGCATCGGCCCTGGGGACCTCGGACATCATCCGATTTCTCGCCATCTGTTGCTGCAGTGCCCGGATCTGGGCCCTGACGTGCGGGTCACCTTCGCTTTCCTTGAATTCCTCCTTTTGCTCCTGCTTGGTCATCTTCAGTTTTTGTTCCATCTCCCAGCGGACATAGAGAAAGTCGATAAAGGCGAGGAGGATAAGGATTGCCGAGATTTTGGCAAGAATAAGGCCGGTGGTACGGGCGAGAAAGATCATGATGGCGGTGGTGCTGGTATCAACGAGAATCAGGGCCTCGTTGAACCTGTCGATTACCGTGGTCGAGGCGACCCAGCCGATCAGGGTAACCTTGGCAATGGACTTGAAGCTTTCGACGATGGCGCGTTTGGAAAAGATCCGGCCCATGCCGGCAATGGGGTCAAGTTTGCTGAAATCAGGGAGAAGGGGAACACCGGTGAGCAGCCAGCCGAACTGGAAAAAGCTGGAGAAAAAACCGATGATCAGAATCAGGAGAAAGAGCGGGGCAAGGAGGATGCCCATTTCCCTGGTGAGATGGATGGAGAGGCTGTAAGTCGCGGCCGGGGTTCCGAGAAAATCCCCGGACGATTGCCAGATGGAGGCCACCAGGGTTGTCAGGCTGTCCCAGAAGCGAGGCAGATAAAAAAGCCAGAAAAGCAGGCCAATGCTGAAGATGGCAGCAGTCTGCACCTCTTTGCTCTGGGCTACCTGACCTTTCTTGCGGAAATCCTCCCGCCGTTTCGCCGACGGGTCTTCTGTGCGTTCTCCCCCGGTGGGGGCTTCTTCAGCCATGGCGTTGGATTGCAGGGTAAAGGGTGGTCACTGTCTCTGGAATAATGGCCAGGGAGTGATGGTTATTCCATTTCTAAATCAAGATGTACACGAGGAGAAAAGCGAGTCGCGACGAGGCAGTACAATACGAACGGTGAGGAGCGACGGAGCGCATTCGACGAAGTGAACGCTTGATTTAGAAATGGAATTCCAGGGCAAACTGGATGGGAAATGCCCTCCGTTCAGGGCAGCAATCCTCTCGATATCAAGGGGGTAACTTGCGGCCATGGGCCATTTTTCGCCTCAGAGATATTGGAGGATGGTCATGATTCGTTCACCCAGCGCGTCAAATTCCCGTCTTAAGAGGCTGGCAACCATGTCAAGGGTCAATGCTATGACTACAAACGAAATGCCGATGTTCAAAGGAAACGAGAGAAGGAAGACGTTGAGCTGGGGAAAGACACGGGCCAGAATGCCAAGGATCAGTCCCGAAAGCAGGAGAACCGCGAGAACCGGGGCGCTGAACTGGACACCAAGGGAAAACATGCGTGAGGTGAGTTCCATGAGATAGGGGATTGCCTCACCCGAGAGATCAAGGTGGCCGGGGGGGAGAAGCTGATATGATTTGACCGCGGTCTTGATGAAGATATGGTGTCCATCGAGGGCGAGGAAGATAAGAATGGCAAAGACGTTCTGAAACTGGGAGATGAGGGAGACCTGGTTCTGGTTCTGGGGATCAAAAACATTGGCGGCGGCAAAGCCCATCTGGTAGCCGATGATGGTTCCGCCAAATTCAACGGTGGTGAAAATCAGCCGGGAAATAAGGCCCAGAATCAGGCCAAGCAGGGTTTCATTGATGGTAAAAAGAAGGAATGAAATCGGGCTGAAACTAACCTCCGGCAGAGCCGGTGAGAGGACGGGGAAAAGCACCAGGGAGATTGCAAAAACCAGACCTGCCTTGATCCTTGCCGGGATCTGACTGCCGAAATAGACCGGAATCGCACCGATGAATCCTGCCACTCTCGCGGTGCAGATCAAAAAAGTCTGGAATTGATGAACAGGGATAAGCTGGAGATCCATGGGGCGTCGCTGGCACGGGGTTTGAGTGAATGTGAGAATAAGTGTTGAGATTAAGGTGTGAATCTTGCTAGACGAGCTCCTTTGGATATCGTCGACCCGACATCAATGCCGGGAGCCGGGAGAACTGATTGCTGTTTCCTGGGGCGCGGAGGAAGAGTCCGTAAAAGAAAAGAGCAAAACAGCGTTGCTCTTTTTAACCTCCCTTGTTGGTTCATTGCCAGACGCCGTACCAGGAAACAGCGGAACTGCCTGCTTTTTTCTGAGACGCGGTGGAAGAGTCCGTAGAAGAAAAGAGCAAAACAGCGTTGCTCTCTTTTTAACCTCCCTTGTTGGTTCATTGCCGGACGCCACGCCAGGAAACAGCGGAACTGCCTGCTGGTTCAGGGATGCGGCATAAGAGTCCGTAAAAGAAAAGAGCAGAACAGCGTTGCTCTTTTTCACCTCCCTTGCTGGTTCCTTGC
>JACDZF010000134.1 GCA_013426795.1 Desulfocapsa sp.
ACCTCCAGTTGGGTGAAACCATTATAGCATATTTGATTTAGAAATGGAATAACTTGTTACAACCATGATAAAAAAATGCTTTTGGTTGCATGAGCGGTTCCCGGAGAAATGAAAGTCGGGCCACTCAGAACACTCATTTCCACACGAAGCTTGGAAGAGACTATAAAAGCAACTTGGTCGATATTCGATCAGGTTGCCTGTGAAGGAACTAAATAATGATCAATTTTCCTGTCTTTGAGCAGTTAGAAGTCAAAGGTTACGGGCTATTTCCAGGAACAGCCGAGAAACCAGGCATCGATATCTATTTCAAGCCAGGCCTGACGTTAATCCTGGGCGCAAACGGACTCGGTAAGACAACACTAATTACTATCCTCTTCCGGATGCTTGCTGGGGCATATGATTTACCACGTACAGCTCTTGATGCTACGGAGTTGGGTGGCAGCTCGTTGGATGTCAGACAGTTGAACTTTCAGGAAAAGGCCTTGTTTTCCAATCGTGTGCAAGATTTGGCGACCAACGCAACTGCGACTTTACGCCTCTCTATCGCGCAAAGACAACTGACGATAAGACGGAACCTTAAGGATCTCGGCCTTGTCTCGGTCAAGTTCGACACAACCGAAGTGCTTACCGACGAGAAAGAGTATCAAGCAAAAATCTCATCACTTTCCGGTGTGCCATCCTTCGGGGATTGGTTGCTGTTGCTTCGCCACATGGTCTTCTATTTCGAAGATCGGAGGGAACTTGTTTGGGATCGATCAGCACAGCGACACATTTTCAGAACAATGTTCCTCCCCCCTCAAGAAGCCCAAGAATGGTACCGACGAGAGAGGGATATCCTGAGTCGAGACACTAGGTATCGAAACGATTCTGCGGCTCTCAATCGGTTGAAGAAAAGGGTCGCGTCCAGCGAAAAGGCGGCTGGCAACGAAACATCATTACGTGCAGAACTAGTTTCGTTGAGAAAACTTCAAGAAATAGACGAGGAGGCGCAAAGCAAACTAGTTGACGACGCCGATGACCTTGACATCAGGCGCCATGCTTTGCGAAAGAGTCTATTGTCGGGCGAATTAGATGCCGACAAAAGTGCCCGAGCATTGGAATCTGAAAAGTTGTTGCTACTCAAAAACTATTTCCCCACCGAAAAGCAGACGGCCCAGTACCTATATTCGTTGCTTATCGCGCAAAACTATTGTGCTGTATGCGGTAACGAGGCCACATCAGCGGCCGAGCAACTTGCAGCGCGCGTCACGGATCTTAAATGCGTTGTCTGTGAAAGCGATCTTACGCCAGAATCATCCAGCCTTGAAAAAGTTATCTCTTTCTCCAAGGAGAAGGTGAAATCACTTTATGGCGAGCTGCGGTTAAATAAGGAGCGCGTCTCAGCACTGAAGAAAGAATATGATTCAGTTTCGGGGCACTATGACGACGTTGCTACTCGTCTTGTCGACACGCGTGCAGCAATTGCAGAGCGCATAAAGCAAATTAGTCGGATTGAAAATGCATTGCCTCAAGATGACGAGAGGTACGTTAAGGAAAAGTCGGAACTTTCTGAACTGAGAAAGACTCTGGATGGGGACAAAGTTGAGTTGTTCAGCCTCGCTACCTCTTTCAAGATCCTTGTTGACCAAGCCAACACCAAGATTTTGCTGAACTCAAGCGCCATCAAAAATGCATTCGCAGATTTTGCTGGCGGTTTTCTTGCTGAAAGAGCTCAATTAAAATGGTCGCCAGAGAACAAAAGTTTAGGACAAATTTCTGGAACCACCAAGGTTGACTTCCCAGCATTCAGCCTTGAAATGAGTGGCTCGAACTTCACAGCACCTACTCTACGAAATGGTCCGGGTGCCGTATCGGAGAGTCAGCGGGAGTTTATCGACTTGGCTTTTCGAATGGCTCTAATCCACGTCGCCAGCGAGGGTACTGGCGGTTCGCTGGTGATTGACGCACCGGAATCTTCACTTGACGCCTTCTTTGTGAAAAGGGCCGCTAATGTGCTTTGCCGTTTCGGGAAGTCTGATTCAAACAACCGGCTGGTGGTCGCATCAAACCTAGTCGATGGGCAGTTGCTCCCAGAAATGATCAAGAACGGTATTTCGACTGAGGAACGGGACCTGCGACTGGTGAATCTCTTGGATGTTGCCATACCCACTGCAGCCTTGCGAGAGAACAGGCCTGAATACGAAGAAGAACTACGGAAAGTTCTGGCTTCGGGAGGCCTAAGTGAATATTGATCACACACCCAGCTTGTTGGAACCCGCCGACCAGAGCAGACGGTGGTTGAGGATCCTATCAATACTGGATGCTTGCCGTTGGGTTGGCTTGACACCAATCACGACAAGTTCGTTGCACGTGATTGCATACCTTTCTGAAGTACTCGCACCTGTCTGGATGCTCGAACCGCTAGATGGTAAGGTCTTGAAGCAATCCACCGCCCCTTACTATCCCACATTGCAGCAGGATATCGACCGTCTTATCGGAATGGGACTCGTGCAGGTCGATGACCTGAAAATCGAAGGCAACAACGGGGATATTCCTATTATAAAGCCAAAGATCAGCTTAATGGTAGAGCGTGTGGAACCAATTCTGACGGTACTACGTGAGCTTCCCGGAGAAGAATTTGTTTTGGATTTTCTCAGAGAGGTCGTCCAAGCTTTTTCTCGATTATCAGACGAGCAAGTTCCCACTTCAATGAGCGAAGATGCAACCTACGGCAGTCCTACCGTGGATACTGGACAAGTCATCGATCTTGGAGAGTGGCGAAGTGCAACGGAGACAGCCACATCGCATACTGGTGACCGGATTCGGCGACTAGTTGGCAATGAAATGAACCCAGCCGAAATCATTGATCTGTATGTTAATCATATAGTTTATCGAGTTAACCATGAGTGACGACAAGTTAGGCCTTTGGAAAGATGATGACTTGTCGGCCATGATAAGTCGTTCTACGGGTAATCGTTATTACCAGAAGTACCCAGTCGAAGTACAGTTCAAACACAGCGTCAGTAAGGTTCTTGCCATGAGAAAGGCTAAGGACAAGACGGCGCTTTGTTCGGCTCCTTCTTTATTCGTCTTAGGAACTGTACCCGTGAATGTCTCAGTCGTGCCAAAACGCGAACCTACATTCAGCCGTGGAGACGTTAATGTCGCAGGCAAGGTTTGGTTCGGGGCTCCTGCAATGAATTCATGCAACGGGTTTACTATACCTCCTGAAGCCGATAGCGATAAAATATTTACTTTTGTTTCCGAGACGCTGGATTCCGGTAGCTGGCCAGCAATCTATTTCGACGGGTCTACTGACAATTTCACCCTACGCTTCTATCCCGAAGGGATTGATAATCCGGACAAATGCAATGATATCCCTCTAGGTGGAGCGCACATCAATGAAGCAACTCTCAAGAGAGTACTTGATAGGATTCACGAACGGGCCATTATCACGCCAACAGCATCCATGGCATCTGGCGAACTTTGGAAGGAAGGAGCGAAATGTATCCCTGTCGAACGGGCAGAAAGTGCTGTTCAGAAGATTGTTGAAATTGGGCTCGGGAGCGCACTGGGGAATGTGCGAGTCAAGCGCGAAGGGACAGGGGTTTGTGGGCGCTTCGACTTAGCTCTTATCGAACAGGACCCACTGGAACCGTCGAAGACCATAAACCATGCCATCTTGGAACTGAAGGTCGTCAAAGCGTTCACGAGCACTGGGAAGGTTTTTCCCAGCGCCGCTAACCAGATCGCTGTGCTGAAAGGCGTTAAGCAGGCATATGCCTACCGCAAAGAGCATGGATCACGAATTTCAGCGCTATGTTGCTACGACATGCGACCGAGTCCGTCTTTGCATAAGTATTCTGGACGAGGATGCAAAGATGCGGACAATCTGAAAGTTAAGTTTTGGGCCTGGCCGGTTTTCTCTACGACGGAAGCCATGCGAAACTGGCTCGTGGAGAACCAGTAGGACAAGATTTCATAACCAGGCGACATCCTCGCGCTATCATTGTACCCGAGCCTCATCGCTTCCTCAGGACAATCAGAGTCTCGTCCAACTCCTCCTGGCCACCCTGCTGGGCAGAAGCTCTCATCGAACGAAATGCCTCGATATTGACTACTTTGTAACCCACAGTAGGTGCTAGTTCTGCAAGTATTTCCGCAGTTGGGACCGGAACACCGGCGTATTGGCTGTCACCAACGACCGCCCAGGCTTCTCCTTCAGATGCCAATTGCGAATAGAGTCCTTCAAGAACCAATTTCATATCGTGGAAATAGCCACCGACCATCTCAGGAATCCAAGGGCTCCAAAGGTCGTTGCGCACACCGTTCAGACGTTTGAGCACTATTGCCAAATGTTTGGAGCCTTTCGGCGGGGGTGGGAATGCGCGTTTGATTTGTACGTGGGAACAGAGAGTCGACTCACGCAACATGCGGTTATCTGGCGCTCTAGATAAGTAACCTAGAACCCATAACTCAATGTTGTACACGTCGGTGTAATCAAACGAGTTGGGGTATGGGGGCGAAAAAATGGCTCCATCGATCAAACCGATATCAGCGGTTGCCTGTCTGCAATCGCCTCTAATTAGCGTGTACTTCTGCTCCTTACGGAATCGATGGGTATGGACTTCGAGGATTGCCTTTTGAGATCGCTCGCAAAAGAGCGTATCGATCTCATGTGGTGAGATAAAGCGCGAAACCCAGTTCCGGCGGTAACGACGGCCTTTGCCGTTGATGACAACGTTGCTAACATTGACCAGCATACCACCCAACTGTATTCTGAAAAAACGACGGTGGATCGAGTCCGGCAGAGTATCGATTGCGTCCAGATAGGCTGCGATCTGGTAGGCAACAGGTTTGTTAAAGATCCACCGCTCCTTGTTATGTGACTCGATGAAAGTTGGTGGTAGAGTGGCAAATCGTTTGAGCGATGGTTTGGCAAAATGCACCATTTTCAGAATCTGCCCAAGACTGCGGACCAGGTCATCGCTGTCGTATGTGCAGAGCTTTGCCTCAATGAGATCGGCGAGGTATGGGTTGACCTCAATAGTGACTGGTTCAACACCTATAAACTGACAAGTTAGGGCTGTCGTTCCTGACCCCCCAAAGGGATCGGCACAACGCAGGAGTTCCCGCTTGGAGCCATTGGCAGCTTTGGCAACCAACTCAGGAGTGAAGGCTTCCTTAAAGTGGTGCCATTCTTGGAACGGAAGCTTCTCTGCGCCTGTGTTGGTTCCAAGTGTTGGCACTTCCCGTTTCCGCGTCCACGAATCAAACGAAACGTGAAGGACATCGACGTTACCAGCTGGGATTTTAGTAAGGTTATCCATGAAATTTCTCATTTAGCTGCTCGCCCGTCGTGGAAGAGGGCTTGCTTTTAGGGCTTCGAAGGGAGGGGGCGATGGTCAGGTCTTGAAAAGCCACATTTTGTTTCTCAGTTAGCAGAACGCCCCTCAGTGCTCCAACTTTTCCAGCACCTATCATCGCTCGATGGAAAATGGGTTGAGAAATTGACGTCCCCACAGATAGTTTTTATCAACCGGGCTCAGCTCCGTTTCTCCGCAGACCCTCTCCCAATTGTCACGAATGGCTGTCTCGATCTGGTCAATCGCATCGACCGCTGTCTGCCGGGAAAGCAAGAAGTGATGCGCGGCAGCAAGGCAGGTTTTGAGCTGACTGAACCTGTTTGCTCCGGTTATGAGCATGGCCTGAGTCGCTTCATTGCCGGTACGACCTTGAGGGCAAATATCATAGGCCGGCGTCAAGGTCAGCTCTTTCCCATTCCAAAAAGCGGCGTGATTGCGGGCGTGATCATCGGTGTTGCCGCACAAGATATTAAAAACCAGCCGACCATAAAGCTCCTTGAGGGTTTCTTCTGGTTGCGTAAAACGATGGCGAATGATTTCCGTAAGGTCTTCATAGCTGGCATAACGTGCCGTCATCTCACTTAGGCCGAACATGGTCAGGGCGGAAACCATGGATTTTCGAGCCCATCCGGAATCAAGCGCAATGCGGTCGAATCGCTCAATCAACAAAACATCCTTACCGGCCGCTTTTACCAGCTTGACTGTTGCTGCCTTAAGCCCTGCAATTGAAGCCAATCTCATAGCAACGTATTCGGCTTTGACGACGCTGTAGAGATCACTGCTGGACGAAAATTTAGCAATATACTTGGTGCCCCGATTTTCTATCAAGGCCTTGGGGCGGGCACCGCCAATGGAGCTGCCATGGAAGAGCGCCTGATCAAGCTCGGCGGTTAAGGGAACACCTTGCTCAACCCGTTCGGCCGATTCCAGCAATTCTTCCAGGCCGGCATTATTTGGAGTTCTCGGAACGAATTCTGTTGGTGATCGCTGAAAATCAAGGGCGCCAATTCGATCTGACCCCGATTCCAGGAGATAGGTGAGCTCATCTAAGCTGCCGGTATCCGTATCCCGACCTTTCAGCCCGAATTGTTTGTTGATGATAACGCGTCGCCCCCAGGCATCGGGCGCGGCATCCCGAATGCAATTGGGTATCTCCAGGTCGCCCAGCAAGGGTAACACCCCGGCCCGCAAAGGCAATTCCGGCTCATAAATCGAAATGGCAGGATTCTTGTCATTCATGCCATCAAGATAGCTCTTGCCATAGTTGAAATGGATAGTGCCATTATCCGCCTCAAGCTTACCGGCGACCACCGGTTGCGTTTCTCCCGGAAGCCAAATCCAGACAAAGGCTTCTTTATTTTGCGGTTTAGAAGTCATCATCCACCGCCTTTGTCTTGGTTTTGATCCGTTTGGGAAGGAGAGAGATTTTGCTTTGCGTCAGTTCGATACTGGTTGCAAGTGCCCGGCTGTCCTGCTCAAACAGAGGAATGCCAACCAGGGCGGCGACTTCGAACACAAGCCCGATGGATGGAGACATTTCACCGGTCTCGATCTTCTGGAGTGTCGCTCTGGAAATACCGGCCCTGGCCGCAAGGTTTTGCTCAGACCATTGGCGGTTTTTGCGGCCAAGCTTGATCTGTTGACCGAGCAAAAAAGCGGCTTCTTTTGCGTATTTTGAATATGTTCTTTGTTTCGTCATGGCCAATCCAGATGCAAAGTGACCTCAATAAGAGTCATTAACGGGGTTAATGGTCACTATATTGGTCGCCGGCCTGATTTTCAAGAAAAAATTGATAATTGGCTAAAATAATATACACAAGCGGCTTTAATGACCAGCATGTTGGTCGTAAGATGGGTTTTTATTGAGATTGTTTTACATATAAATAAACTATTGATTAGCATAGCACGGAAAAATAAGAGAGCTTTCTTTGAAAGCTCTAAATTTTTTATTACTCTGGCCTCGATTCCTTTGCCGGACACTTTCCTCTGCCCCATGGCCGCGGCCTTGTTTATGGCGGAGATGAAACACAACTCCGTTCGGAAACTTCTATCTATCCGGCAAGGCGCTTTTATGATCTCTTGATGACCCTGGACAAAAAATCAAGTGGAGAAACCCCATGAAAAAGGGGACAATCCGAACCGAAACACCTGATTGGCAGCCCTGGTTGATCTTCTTTTTACGCGCACTGTTTGAACAGACACGGCATCTGAACAAAAAGCTTGAGCGAGAGAAACTGATTCTTTCTCCACTGCCGGAGTTGTCATTGAAGATTGTCGAATTCACTCGTGAACACGGCCGGATCACCATGAGCGACAGCATTCGATTAACAGGTGCCAGTC
>JACDZF010000135.1 GCA_013426795.1 Desulfocapsa sp.
TCGAGCACGAGATCTCCGGGGTCGGTGGCCATTAAAAGACAGCGTTGAATAACCTCTTCGTTTGTTTGGACAACGTAGGATTTTTGGAAACTCACCGACAAATTTACCCAAAGATTGGTGATTTTGCGATACGGCCAATCGTTTACATTCAATCGATAGCCAAGCGATTTTCCTTCCCTTAAAAAACGTTGCGATCGTCCTATGCGGACCAATTTATCTCGATTTGTTACCCAGCTACCTTTATTCGGTGGTGGAAAGTTATCGCCTTCCCATTCGAATTTGAAATCGGTCTCGGGCGAATAGGATGGTGCAAGCAAGGAGAATAGCCGGAATATTTTTTTATTTTCAAGGTCAGGGTTTTCCCGATCAGCTTTACTAGTTCGCTCAATCTCCCCGTCTTTGGTTTCATAAAACCGGTAATGCTGCGTGAGAGATGTCGTTGCTTCATATAGTGGTCGAAACTTGAGCGCCTCAATCTTACGCGCAAACATAAGGATATGGTCGTGCATAGTTTCGACGTATGAAGCCCCAAGCGGAAGCGTTTTCTTCCGGAACACAATGTTGGATACAAAGTTTTCAGGACCGAACACCTCTGACAAAACGAGCGAAACAAATGCCTCGTTCTCCGAATTGATCTGCACAAAGATGGAGCCGGAATCGGTGAGGAGATCGCGGGCGACGGTGAGCCGATCCCGCAGGTAGGTGAGGTAGCTGTGGATGCCGTCGCGCCAGGTGTCGCGGAAGGCTTTGACCTGCTCGGGCTCGCGGGTGATGTGGTCAGCCTTGCCATCCTTTACATCGCGGCTGGTGGTGGACCACTGGAAATTGCTGTTGAATTTGATGCCGTAGGGCGGGTCGAAGTAGATGCACTGAACGTGTCCGCGCAGGCCCTCGCGCTCGGCCAGACTGGCCATGACCTGAAGGGAGTCGCCGAGGATCATACGGTTCGACCAGTTCTGGTCGTGGGCGTAAAACTCGGTCTTGTCCACGTCTTTGGGAATACCGTTGAAGTCTGAGAAGAGGTCCATCTGTTTTGGTTTCCCGGCTTGAGTCTCTTTCAGCAGATCATCGATCAGAACCTTGGGATGGACTTTCTCCTGGATATAGAGGGGGGGGGCATAGACTACCAGATCGGACCAGTCCTGTTCATCTTTGCCACGCCAGACCAGCTGCGGGTCCAGGTCGCGATTGCGGCGCTCGTAGGTCAGGCGAATCGGGCTTTTTATTGTCTCATCCATTACCGACTGATACTCGGCAGTAGGGATGTTTTTTCGAGTCGATTCCTCATGGGTGAGGGTCTCGACGGTCAATGATGTCTGTTTCTTTGCCATGCCTTTTCCTTCCGTTTCAAATGCACTCAGCCTGTTGCGATTTTGTACTGCGGGGCAGATTCAATAAATCGATGGACATGATACATTTACTCTGTTTTACCGTTTGCCTGAATGGCCTGTTCAATCATTCTGTTAATCTCTTGCTGAATCTTGGCATTGAAATCGGATTCCATTCGATAGATCCCCGTGAGTTCGGCAAAGGCCCAGCGGCCATGGTTTCCAAGATTGTTAACACCCGGTACCCAGTAGGTGTCCATGGTGGATTTCTTTTCCTTGGCATCTTCACCCCGGTAGCCTTTAATCTCGACAATAAGTTGCAGAAAATCTTCCTGCCCGTCATCCAAGAGCACGATAAAATCTGGAATATAACGACGGGTTTCAGAACCAAACCGATAGGGAACTTCCAGTCCCAGGCTGTGATTTTTGACATAGGCCCTGACTCGGGGATGGCTCTCAACGATTCGACAGAATTCGCCCTCCCAGTCGCTATCAAGGATGACCCAATTGATATGACAACGGCGGGAGTCGGTCTTCCAGCGATCTCTTTTCGAGGTATTAAAGCTGACATGCATGGTTGATCCGACAGGGTTGTAGGGATCAAGCACCGCTTTAATCGGATGGGTGCCGATATGGGCACGGGTGATACCGGCGGTAATCTTCTCACAGGCCATGTCGGCAAGCATTTTGTATTTAAGCTGAGCCGGAAAGGTTCCACCACTGCAATGCAAATATGTGTCGAGCCATTGACGTGCTATCCGCTTGAGTTGGCCGAAGAGATGAAGCTGCGGCTCGCCATTGGCATCACGCCACTTGCTCAGTACCAGGTGTGAGGTCAGTTCATAGATAACCTGCGAGGGACGTATGTCGCCCGTGTGGACCAGATTGAGATCAACTTGGGCACCAATGATCCCGGCATTGCTGGTTTCTGTCGCTCCCACAAGATCAGGAGTCAATTCCAAGGTAGAGTCTTCGTTAAAGTCAGCGCTGAGGCGTTCTTCGGGAAGCTCCACTCGATAACCGGCCACTCGGGGAAAACGTATTTCAAGAGGATCACGATCGGGACGGATCGCCTTGACATGGATGGTTTCTCGCGGTGGTTGCGGTGGAGCGACAACCGGCTTGGCCGTGAAATTAAAGGGGATGCCAAGGACATCAGCATACTCGACGTTGAAAAGACCATCCTCGTTAAGCTCATAAGACTGGCGACGCAGAGCACGACCGATGACCTGCTCACAAAGGAGCTGAGTTCCGAATGCCCGTACTCCAAGAACATGGGTGACGGTATTTGCATCCCAGCCTTCGGTGAGCATCGAGACTGAGACGACACAGCGGATAGATTCACCAAGACGCCCTTCTTTACCGACAGTATTCATGACCTCCCGCAACAACTCCTGGTCGGTAAGATTGTCAGCTGCCCGCAGGTCGCCGGTGCGCTCGACGATCTCACGGCGGAAACGGTTGATTTCATCAGCGGCCATTCTATGAAAACTTTCATCCAGCGCTTCACCTGATTCAAGCTGCTCGCTGTCTATTAATAGTGTTCGCGGTCGGCCAAGGGGGTTACCGTGGTCGTCAAAGTTGCGGAACAGGGGTAAACGGCCGGATATCAACTGGCTGGAGCCATCTTTATTTTCTTGCAGGAAACCTGAGATATAATCGTAAACCAGTTTTGAGGTCGCAGTATTGTTGCAGACAACGATAAAACAGGGAGGAACTTTAATGTCATTCTTCCAGAGATCATAGGTCTTCTCATAATGGCCATAAAGGGCTTCGAGGGCAGTCTGAAGTTGTGGCGGCAAATCAAGAGGGTTGAGAGATTCCCCTTTGCCGCGCCCTTTCTTCGGCATCTTCTTACCGATGTGCTCCCACAGGTTCCGAAACATCGGCATTTCCTCACCAGGGATGTTGTCGGCAACAGGGACACGGGGCAGCTTGACGATACCGCACTCTATGGCATCCATAAGGGAAAAGTCGCTCATGGTCCAAGGGAAGAGTGTTCCCTCAACATATCCGGAACCACTCAGGAAGAAAGGCGTTGCTGACAGATCAGCGAGATGGTTGAGACCGAGCTTGCGGTTAACGATCTCAAGACCGGAGATCCATAAACGGGCAGCCTCGTTATTCTTCTCGGCTTCTTTTCTGTCATCACCCTTCAGAGTCTCTTTTACAGCATCGTCTGGTTTTTCCCGGTAACAATGATGGGCCTCATCATTCAAGGCCATGATAGTTTTCAGGCCCATCAGATCGGGCATGACCCTTTGCAACATCTGCCCTTCCGTCTCCAGAGTCTGCAAAGCCTCCCCGCCGCGACCCTGAAGCAAGGCTCGACCACCCTTCGATATATCCAGACGTTCGCGCAACTTAAAAGCATGGTAATTGGTAATGACAATCTTCGCCCGCTCCAGATCAGCAAGCATATCGGAAGGGACAATCTCACGGCTCTGGTAATAGCTATCCGGGTCGTTGGGCTGAAGGACACGCAAGCGATCACGGATGGTGATGCCAGGAGTGACGACAAGAAAGCCACGGGTAAATTTCTTACTGGTGGGCCGACGTACCGCATTTATGGTCTGCCAGGCGATGAGCATGGCCATGACTGTGGTTTTGCCTGCACCTGTGGCCAGTTTTAATGCCAGTCGCATGAGTTCCGGATTGGCATCATGATTGGCATTGGCAAGATGTTCAAGGAAACGAGTGCCGTTTTTTCCAGATTTGGGTGCTACTTCAGTCAGCCAAATGGCCGTCTCGACTGCCTCAATCTGACAGAAAAATGGGCGAATGCCGTTAAACTCGTGATGTCTCCAATGCTGGAGCAGACGTGTGGTTTCCGGAGTAACTTGCCAGTCTGCGGGGTTTGGCCGGTTTCTCCATTGGTCAACCTGAACGCGCACACCAGTGATAATTGAAGCTTGGTCATATTGCTGAGATTCCGATCTCAGTTCCTGAACATCAAAGAGGCTTCTCTGAACTCCCTTGTCTTTGCGTTTTCTCGGTTTCGGAATCGGTGTGATAAATCGGGCGATACGACGGCTCTCGATGATCTGTAGGGTCGGTTGACCATCATCATCAAGCTCCCAGTGCCGTTGAGGATATGCGTAAGGAGAATTGAGAATGGGTTGTTCAAAAAACCGATTATCCATTTTACATCCCTTCTTTGCGTTTTATTTCATACGAGATATAACAATCCTCTGCATACCACGTAACAGGACAACAAAAATAAACAGTTTTTGCCGATTCAACATCAGAGCAAAATCTGTCCATCAGAGTGCTATCTGTAGATAGCAGCAAATCGTTATTATTTCAAATTTATTGTTCAATATTTCAGACAAATAAGAGATGTGTGCTTTGTAGAATTTCAGCGGAGTATGGCGAATATCTATTCACTAAAGTGCAGAGACTTATGTTCACTTATAAGTGATAGCCAAATCAAAGAATACTCAACTCTGAAGAATCATAGAGTACCGTCCCAGTATAGATACCAGTGAAGCCGTAAAATTTCTTGATTGACATATTTGGATAATGTCCAGAAATGGACATTATCTTTTTCCCTGTTGCATTCTCCTTCATAAATCCTGGTGGTTTCGCCTGCCAACCGCACAGCATTCCATTCAAGGTCTCAGTTCTGTTCTCTCAACTGCGGGATGCGCAAGATATTCCTTCCAGCCAATGTCTTTACCGATGACTCAACCAAGTCAGTCTCAACTATTTCACTAACCTCCAACTGGTCCAATAAATGGAAGGAAGATCAACGTACAAGATTACTCCTGCGTGTACCCCCTTAGTCCAAAAAATTGCGATATATTTTTTTATATTCTTTTTTTGTAAATCGTGTTACAGAAAGAGGTTAATTTCAAAACTTTACTGAATTGAAGAATGGGCGAAGTCATCACGCATCCTTCTTATATGGATAAAATCATCGGTAAAGAATGAAATGGTAGATAAAAAGCAAACGGTTTAGGCAGGTTAGTACACTATCGACCATAGTTCACTGCGCCCACCACCACCCAGAATCTGCATGGAATGAACAGGTTCCTTGAATAAATTATCTTTCTTCACCAACAGAACAGGGAGTTTCTTTCGTTCCCTCCGCGATCCTGCCCGCAGGGAGATGTCTCCCTGGTTCGGGCAAAAGAGTAAAAAAAGGTACAGCCCTGTCGGGATGTGCCTTTTTTTATTGCCTGCCGCTCATTTCAAGGCGGAGATACGGGTATGAGCGTGCAGATTCACCATCTCCTTGCCGGTCTGGAAGAGATCGCTCCCTTTTCTCTGGCTGAGAACTGGGATAATGTGGGCCTGCTGGTGGGCAATCTCGAGGCCCGCGTTACCTCTGTCCTCCTTGGCCTTGACCCGAGCATCCAGCTTCTCGAAGAGGCCCTTGCCCGGGGAGCAAACACCATTATCACCCACCACCCGATTATCTTCCATCCCCTGGCCACGATCCTTACCAACTCGCCGACTGGTCTCTTTCTCGAATTGGCGCTGACCCGTAAGCTGAATGTCATCGCCTGCCACACCAACCTGGACAATGCCGCCGAGGGTGTCAGCGATGCCCTGGCGGAAGCCCTGGGACTCACGCACCTCACCCCCCTTCGTCCCGGGACAACGGTGGACACAGGGGCGGGCCGTATGGGCAGCTTTTCCCCGCCGCTTCCAGCCTTGGCATTTATGGACAAACTTTTTGAGGTCCTGCAACTTAACACCATTCAGGTCGCCGGACACCTTCCAGCACAGATCGAGACCATGGCCCTCTGCGGCGGCAGCGGCTCAGAGCTGGCCGAGCTCGCCCGGCTCAGGGGCGCGGATCTGTACCTCTCGGCGGAGATCAAACACAACACCGCCCGCTGGGCAGAGGAATGCGGCTTCTGCGTCATCGACGGCACCCATTACGGCACCGAAAAACCGGCCATGTCCTTTCTGGGCCGCAAACTTCAGCAGTTGGCTGCGATCAATCGCTGGTCGCTGGAGTTTCTCTTGAGTAGCACCGAAAAACACCCTTTCACCTGCAACCATAAAAATGAACCATATCTCATATAAATAACCACCATAACCAGGAGAACCATCTTGAACGAAGTCATCTCTCAACTCATTACCTTACAAAAGATAGACCTGCAGCTTGACACCATTGATAATGAAATCAAGCAGAAACAGGATGCCCTTGACAAGCTTGCCGCCCTGCTGGTGCAAAGGGAAGCGGATATCGCCCAGCTCAACGAGCAGATCAGCGCCCTGGAACAGGAGCGCCGGATTCTCGATCTGGAGTTGAGTGAAGAGCTGGCCCATGTCAAATCCCGCCAGTCAAAAATGATGCAGGTGCAGACCGGCCGCGAACAGACCGCCATCCTCAAGGAAATCGAAGATGGCAAGCAGGGCATTAAGGAAAAAGAAGAAAAGATTGTTCTCATCATGGAAGAAGTGGAGTCGCTGACCGCCCAGATCGCAAGGCAAAAGGAGCTGGTCCAGGAAGAAGGAAAAAATCTGACCGCGGAAACCGGCAGCACCAAAGAGACCATTGAGGCGATCATTAAAAACAAAGAGGGACAGGATCAGAACCGGCAACAGCATGCAAGCCAGGTCGAGGCGAAACTTCTCAGCAAGTACAATGTCCTTCGGGAACGGCGCAATGGCCTGGCCGTGGCCAATGTCCTGGCCGGCGTCTGTCAGGGCTGCTTTATGAGCATCCCGCCGCAGCAGTACAATATCCTGCTGCGGGGAGACCGCCACCTCGAGTGCCCCGTCTGCCAGCGCATCATTTATCATCTGCCGCCGGACGATCAGGAATAAATCCTCTGGGGAGCCTTCTTTCTTTTTTCCGTTTTGGCGGACAACTCAAGGCCCTTGGAACAGCAGTACCCGAGTGCACATGACTTTCTCCTTTCAACTTTGCCGCGCCTGCGCTATGATGGCTGACGAAGCGGGCGCATGGTCGCTCCGGCCCCCTGGGCCGGGGAGGAAAGTCCGAACTCCGCAGGGCAGGATGGTTCGTAACGCGAACGCCGGGTGACCGGGGGAAAGTGCCACAGAAAATAAACCGCCCGGGATGGTGCCGGGTAAGGGTGAAACGGCGAGGTAAGAGCTCACCGCCTGGATGGTGACACCCAGGGCACGGTAAACCCCATCCGGAGCAAGACCAAATAGGGAGACGTTTAAGGGCTGCCCGCTCATTGTCTCCGGGTAGGTTGCAAGAGGTGCCGGGCAACCGGCATCCAGAGTGAAATGACCATGACCCCGCTCGCGGGGGACAGAATTCGGCTTATAGCCCGCTTCGTTTTTTAGGAACCGTTACAAAACGGCCCCATCGTTTTGTCTACGGTTCCTTATGTCGTTTCCGAAACAGCCCCACCGTTTCG
>JACDZF010000136.1 GCA_013426795.1 Desulfocapsa sp.
TTATGTCGCATTCTAATGTGACAAAGTAGAAGTAATGGGTAGCATTAACAACCAAAGGATGGTCAGCTCTTATTCAATTTTCATCTCTCTCGTCAAGAGATCCAGAACTGCACTGGAACAATCCTTCTTTTTGTAGAGGATTAAATAAACCTGTTCCAGGATCGGCATATCAACTTGAAACCTCTGGGCAAGTTCGTAAACCGATTGCGTTGTTTTCACTCCTTCTGCAACCATCTCCATCTCATGTAAGATATCAGAAAGTTCTTTTCCCTGTCCCAATTTTAACCCAACGGTCCTGTTTCTACTTAAATCACCGGTACAGGTAAGGACCAGATCGCCAAGTCCGCTTAACCCGAAAAATGTCTGTGGATCTGCGCCCATAAGAACGCCCAGTCTTGTTATTTCTGATAGCCCTCTGGTAATAAGGGCTGCCCGGCTATTCAGGCCATACCCTAAGCCATCGCTGATTCCAGCAGCAATGGCTATTATATTTTTCACCGCCGCACTTATTTCAAGGCCAATAATATCACTACTCGCATACACTCGAAACCACTCAGTTCCGAAAATATGCTGTAATCTTTGGGCCTTTTCAATCTGACAACAGCCAATGGTAACAGCTGTCGGCATGCCCTGTGCAACTTCCTTGGCAAAAGAAGGACCAGAAAGCACGGCCAGGGAAATTTCTTTTTCTTGCAGCTCCGTTCCTAACACCTCTGTCATTATTTGAGTCATGGTCATCAAGGTTTCGTTTTCAATGCCTTTTACAGCAGAAACAATGAGACATTTTCTTTCCAAAAAAGGCACAATTTCCTCAAAAACCTTGCGGAAACCGTGGGAGGGAACGACCATGCAGATTATTTCGCTCCCCTCGACCGCGGAACGAAGGTTCGATGTAAGCTGTAACGAATCTACAAAATGATACCCGGGAAGATATTTTATATTTTCACGATCTCGAATAAGCGTGGCCACATGGCCTGAATGATGCCCCCATAAAACTGTTTGAAGGCCCTTTCCGGCAACTACTCCAGCAATGGCTGTGCCCCATGAACCAGCACCGATAACGGCTATTTTACCGATTTTATTCATCTTGAAATTCATTTTCTGAAAATTCACTCTCTTCAGACTCTTCGCGGGCAACAATATCCATGGCGACAACCTTTTCCCCGTCTTCCAGGTTAATCAGTCGGACACCTTGGGTTGTACGTCCTATGATTCGAATATTTTCAAGGGGCATTCGAATCATTTTGCCTGAATTAGCTATAAGAATAACCTCACTCTCGTTATCCACCTGCATGGCACCGATAACAGCACCATTCCGATCACTGGCCTTAATGGCAAATATTCCCTTTCCACCCCTTTTTTGAATACGATATTCATCCACAGGGCTTCTTTTTCCATATCCATTTTCAGTGACTGTCAATATCGATGTTTCTGACGAAAGAACAATGGCCCCAACAACAAAATCTCCATGTGCCAGATGTATACCATTCACGCCGGCGGCCGTTCGGCCCATTGGACGAATATCTGATTCATGAAAACGGATGGACATACCCTTCGCAGAAATAAGGAGAATCATGTCATTTCCGTTGAGGATATGAGCCGCTATAATCTCATCACCCTCATTAATCGTCAGGGCTCGTTTACCCCTTTTAAGGGGTTTAATAAACTCCTGAAGGCTGGTTTTTTTTACCCGCCCGGAACGGGTTACCATTAAAATGGTTCTTTCCTCTTGATTGCTGGCAATATCGGATATGGGAAGAATCGCAGCGACCTTCTCTCCTTCAGCCAAATCAAGGAGATTGACGATGGCCTTGCCACGGGCAGTACGACTGGCTAATGGTAAGTGATAAACCTTCCGCCAAAATATTTTTCCGTGATTCGTGAAAAAAAGAAAGGTGTCCAGGGTGGATGCCACATACAGATTTGTAACAAAATCCTCATCAATATTTGTTACCCCCCGAACCCCTTTCCCGCCACGACGCTGTGAACGATAGAGATTAAGGGGATTTCTTTTAATATATCCAGAATGGGTCACGGTGATGGCCATATCTTCCGGTAAAATCAAATCTTCCGGTAAAATTTCATCCACTGCATCGACTATTTCCGTTCTTCTCTCATCGCCATATTGTTCTTTGATTTCAATAAATTCATCCCGAATAATCTGCATAACCAGAGATTCGTCGCCTAGTATTTTCACCAATGTCTCAATTTCCAGGATGACCTCATTGTAATCACTGATAATTTTATCCCGCTCCAGACCCGTGAGACGTTGCAGGCGCATCTCCAGTATTGATTGGGCCTGTATCTCAGAAAAATCAAACCGTTGAATCAGCTCTTCTTTTGCTTCAATGGGATTTTTGGAGGCTCGGATTAATTGGACAACATCATCCAAATTACTGATGGCAACCTTCAAAGCTTCCAGTAAATGGGCCCTTTCCCTCGCTTTTTTCAGCTCAAAAACAGCACGACGATAAACGATAACCTTTCGATGGAGGATAAAGTGCTCGAGTATTTGTTTAAGATTCAAAACCTCGGGTCGATTGTTGACAATTGCCAATAAAATGATACCAAAGGAGCGTTGCAAGGGTGTCATTTTATAGAGTTGATTGATAACAATTTCCGCTATTTCATCTTTTTTCAGCTCAAGAACTATGCGCATACCATGACGGTCCGACTCATCACGGACTTCTGTTATGGAGCTGATTTTCTTTTCTTTTACCAGCAATGCAATTTTTGCGACAAGGGTGGCTTTATTCTGCTGATAGGGAATTTCACTGATAATAAGAGACTCATGTTTCCCATCCTTCATTTTTTCAATATGGGTAAGCGAACGCATTAAAACGCTTCCCCGGCCGGTTTCATAGGCTTCTCGAATACCTGAACGACCACAGATAAGGGCTCCGGTGGGAAAATCCGGCCCTGTAATATAGGTCATAAGTTCATGGATGGTTATGTGAGGATTATCGATCAGGGCAATCAATCCATCCATAACCTCAGTTAAATTATGGGGTGGAATATTTGTCGCCATACCAACAGCGATGCCCGATGAACCGTTTATCAGTAATGTGGGAATTTTACTGGGCATGACAGAGGGTTCTGTCATGGAATTATCATAGGTCGGAACAAAATCAACGGTTTCCTTCTCCAGGTCGGCAACAATCTCTTTGTCAATTTTTGTCATCCTGGCTTCTGTGTAACGCATGGCTGCCGGTGAATCACCATCCATGGAGCCAAAGTTGCCTTGACCATCCACTAAAGGATACCGCATGGAGAAGTTTTGGGCCATGCGCACAATGGTGTCATAGGCAGCCGTATCTCCGTGGGGATGAAATTTACCGATAACATCACCCACAATACGAGCCGATTTCACATACGGGCGGTTATAGAGAACACCAAGTTCACGCATGGCAAAAAGAGCTCGTCGATGTACCGGTTTGAGACCATCACGGATATCCGGTAAAGCCCTTCCTATGATTACGCTCATGGCATAATCGAGATAGGATTTTTGTAGCTCCTTTTCGATGGAGATGGTTGGAAATTTTTCTTGATTATTTTCGCTATTCATAAAAACTCATTTTTTCTGCATTAAAGGATTCACAATAGATGTGATTTTTTCATTGTGTAACTCATCTAAAAAAGAGGAGTTATCTCTTGTCGTCTCGTCACCAATTTAAATATCGAGAGATGTTACCTCTAAGGCGTGATTCTGGATAAACTCTCTTCTTGGCTCGACTTTATCTCCCATAAGGGTGGTAAACATATCGTCAGCCTGTTCAGCGTCGGTAATGGTTACCTGAACAAGAACCCTGTTCTCTGGATTCATCGTCGTGTCCCAAAGCTGTTCCGGGTTCATCTCTCCAAGACCTTTATATCGCTGGAGATGACTTCCTTTGAAGGTTTCGCTTCGGACGCTCTCGATCATTTCTATCCAGTTGTTGGCGGTAATATTTCTATCCTGATTGGCGTTTGATTTTTTTATTATTGTAAAACTGTTTTTGAGATAGGTATGAATGGAGGGAAAAAGAGTAAGTGCTTTTCTATACTCAAGAATAAGGGGTAGTTGCGGTCCCAGTGTTATAAAAATATGGGCCTTACCTTTTATTGCTACATTTACCTCAAAACATGCGGGCCGCCATCGGCACGATCGAATGGGACTGATTACAAGTTCTTCTTTGGAGAGTTTTTCAGTGAGATTTTTTACAAACAATTCATCAGTAAACTGGTCAGCTGAATGAATATTATTTTCCAAGAGAAAATAAAGCATACTCTCCCAAATATTCATCCTTTCAAAATACGATACTATTTTTTTATAAACAGATAATTTTTTCAACACCTCCGATAAATCATCACCACAGAGATTATTTTCAGAAGTTCCTTCTGGTTGAATTTCCAATATCTGGCTTGCCTCTAAGTAGAGATGATTATTCAACTCGTCATCTTCTAAAAAATATTTTTCTTTTTTCCCTTTTCCCAATCTATATAATGGTGGTTGACCGATGTAAACAAAACCACCCTCTACCAATGGCAACATCTGCCTGTAAAAAAAGGTGAGGAGAAGGGTGCGGATATGGGCACCGTCGACATCCGCATCGGTCATTATGATGACCTTATGATATCGTAATTTTTTTACATCAAACTCATCTGTTCCAATACCACAACCCAATGCTCCAATAAGATTTTTTATTTCTTCACTACCCAATATCTGGTCAAAACGGGCTTTTTCAACATTCATAATTTTACCACGTAAGGGAAGGATGGCCTGGATCGACCGATCTCTTCCCTGTTTTGCCGAACCACCCGCAGAATCTCCCTCTACAATAAAAATTTCCCGTTTACTTGGGTTTTTTTCTTGACACTCTGCAAGCTTTCCAGCCAGAAGTAAACTGGTGGATCCTTTTTTCCTGGAAAGATCGCGAGCCCGCTTTGCCGCCTCTCTTGCCCGTGAAGCCTCCACAACCTTGATCAGAATTTTTTTCGCTTCCTGGGGATTTTGTTCCAAAAAAATAGTTAATTTTTCAAAACATACTGACTCTACGATGAACTTAACTTCTGAATTTCCTAGTTTTGTTTTTGTCTGTCCTTCAAATTGAGGGTCGGGTACACGGACGGAAATTACACACGTCAACCCCTCCCGCATATCATCCCCAGTCATCTTTTCTTTTAAATTTTTGGGAATTATATCGTCAGTGGCATATCTGTTGATACATTTTGTCAAGGCCGATCGAAATCCCGCCACATGGGTTCCACCTTCCCTGGTGTTTATATTGTTTACAAAGGAAAAAAGTCTTTCGGTATATCCATCGACATACTGAAATGCTATTTCAACCTGTACCATGTCTTTTTCGCCAAGAATATGAATAGGCTCAGAGGTAATAGGTGTTTTTTTCCGGTTCAGATAATTTATGTACGATTTTATTCCACCTTCTGCATAAAATGAATCTTCCGCACCAGTTCTCTCGTCTTTTAAATAAATCTGAATTTCTTTATTCAGATATGCGAGTTCGCGCAGCCTGTTACAAACAGTCTCGTAATTAAAGGTTGTTGTTTCGGTAAAAATTTCTGGATCAGGGGCAAAGGTAATGCGAGTTCCGGTGGTATCGCTTTCACCGATTGTTTCTAAATCACCTGTTTTTTCCCCACACCTGTACGATTGTCTATATATTTTGCCATTTCGTTTTATTTCCGCGCTAGCCTTTATGGAAAGTGCATTCACAACAGAAACACCGACACCATGAAGTCCACCTGAAACTTTATATGATGAATGATCAAACTTGCCTCCTGCATGAAGCGTCGTCATCACCAATTCAAGGGCTGACATTTTCTCTGTCGGATGCATATCAACGGGAATTCCCCGCCCATTATCTTCCACAGAAACAGAATTATCCTCATGAATAATGATATGGATATGTGTGCAATAGCCAGCTAACGCTTCATCTATACTATTGTCCACCACTTCCCATATGAGATGGTGAAGTCCAGATTCCGCTGTATTTCCAATATACATGGATGGTCTTTTGCGTACGGCTTCAAGACCATCCAGCACCTTTATCTGTTCAGCATCATATGATTTTTTTTCTTCTGTCACTTTATTCCTTTTGTCTTATTTAAAAATAAAAATATCCATTCATTAAATATGAATGGATATTTTTAATAATACCAATGTGTTATTATTTTATCAAAGTTTCATTGGCATAATTATACTCAAAAAACCTTCATCAAAATCTGATTTTAAAAGACACGGGCTATTATTATAATTTATGTAAGCGTCCACGGTATCGCTTTCCATTACCTGTAAGGTCTCAATAAAAAAACGACAATTGAAACCAAGAACCAGAGGTTCACCTTTATAAACTATTTCCTGAACATCTGTCGCGTTACCTATGTCAGCATTTTGAGAAGATAATATCATTTTATCATCTATTATTTCAAACTGTATGGTGTGAAAGATATCTTCTGTAAATAAATTTATCCTCTTCAAAGATTCTAAGAAAGGAACCCTGTCAATAGTTATCTTATTCGTTAATTGAATGGCATTGATAATAGTCTTATACGGTGGAAATTCTCCTTCTTTCAGGCGAATAATCATAACTGCATTTTCTTCTTTCACTACTAACTGTTTTTCTTCAAAACTAATTTGGACACTATCTCGATTTTCACAGAATTTTTTAAATTCTTGAATACCTTTTTTAGGGATAAGGGTTATTTCGTTGAGATGAAGATTATTAATATCAGCAGCCACATCTTTTTCCATACAAGAAAGACGGTGCCCATCTGATGAAATCATTCTTATATATGATTTGTTCTTTCTTATTTCTTTTTCAAAAAGAACACTTGTCAGGACATAATTATTTTCCTGCTCATTTGCTATTGAATAAATTATTTTATCAATAATTTCTGAAAAAATATGGGCCTCAAAAGAAACAAAGGTATTTTTATTAAATTCAGGGAATTCTGGGAATTCTGCACTTGATATACCAGCAAGATTATAAATACTTTGTCCAGCCTGAATTTCAACCCAACTATTTTCTTTTTCTATTATATTGATTGATGATGATCCGGATTCTCGAACTATTTCAAAAATTTTTTTACTGGGAAGGGTTATACTCCCTGATTCCTTTATTTCCGCTGGGAGTTTTATTTGAAGACCAATTTCAAGATCAGTGGCGGTGATAATAAGGGTATCTGTTGCAGTTTCAACAAGAATATTGGAAAGAATAGCAAGAGTTCCTCTTTTATTGGTTATATTTTGAAGGGCATTGAGTCCTTCAAAAAATACATTTTTTGAGATATTCAAATGAAGAGTCATATAAAAGTAACCTATATTTTATTAGTATTTTATTATTTTTATTAGGAATGTTTTTTTGTTAAGTAATTATATAACAATTTGATATTCATAAAATATGAACAGAGAAAATAAAGTTTGTAACCATTCATTTTTTGTCCATATTTTGTTTTTAATAGATATTTAAATTTTCTAATTAAATATTAACATAATGAATGTTTAAATAACTCAAATTAAAAATAAAAACATGATATATATATAATTTTTATAATAATTTATATGAGACAAAAATACAATAAATAATAAAAAATATGAGTAATTAGAGCCTCTTGCAAAACTCAAAGAGGAAGATTTTAATCTAATATGCTGGAATAATTGAACTTCATGATATCTTGT
>JACDZF010000137.1 GCA_013426795.1 Desulfocapsa sp.
AACAAATCAGTACCGCACCATCCGCATCTGTTTTTCATACGCTTTAAGTCCAACGTAGAATTCAGCGGACCTCGTTGTTTGCGGGTCCGCTGAAATGACTGGTTAAGTCATTTTATCTTCAATTTCTTTCATCAAATCAATAATATCGGGCACGCCAAAATAAGTGCCGAAGCATTCAGACCCATAAAGAGGATTATCTGCGCCCTTTTTATAATGATCTATCTTGGCGTCCTTCCAATACACAGGAGATGATGGTTCTTTTGGAAAGAAATTGAATCTATTTTGGTGTGAGCTTGCGTTTCTGATATGCCGGAATAACTCGAATTCTGGAGATTTGTCATTTTTATCTTTGACTGCTTCATATGCTGTATTTGCCAGCATGCAACAGCATGAGTTGATGTAGGTTTTAATATCGAACTTTCCTTCCTTGATAATCGCGACAACATCATATGGATAGAAATGCCTCGGTTTAACCCATGCACCTTTGATGCTTACGTAATCTTTCCTTTTCAGATCTATCAGTTTTTCGTTGTTCAGGATGAATGAAACAGTTGAAAGTGATGTCATAAAGCTCATGACCATGTCATAGAATGGCAAGCCTTGTTTAAAAGCAACATGATCGTATTCTTCCATTGATTATCAGTATTAGATTTAACGCTCAGGCTCACCGGACCCGCGCCCGTTGGCGGGGTTCGAGTGGAGCCGGTGATTAGCCCCTAGTGATCGCGTCGCGCAGCCCATTGTGTGTGTTCTCTAGAAAACGCATTCTCCGCGTCGCTTACGAAAGCGCACAAGCTCTCCTGGTCTGTCACCATGTCGTAGCGACTCTGGATTATTCCCACCTCATGGGCCGTCAAGCCATATGCGCTGGCAAGTTCATCGAAACGCCGAAGTTGTTTCCAGCCGATGATGCTGGCAGCCATGACCGCCAAAACATCAATAGGAAGGAAAGGTATTCCAGGCGCACCTATGCGAACCAACAGAAGAACTATGGCAAATGCATAAACTCCGCACAGCAGAAAGAAGTAATTTCGAGAGTCGTTCCGATTCTCTATTGCCCGCGTTGCATACCAAGCCCTTTGATCCTCTATTCGATGTTTTAGATAGCATTGTTTCTTCGCATTATAAGAGGAAGCAAGAACTTCACGCATACGAGTCGTAACCTGGTCTTGCTTTGACCAATCGCCAGAGATGTGTTCGCCAATCCCACGGTTGTCCTGAAGGAACTCCATCAACAAGTTCCGAAACGCCGTCACATTAGATTCGTCATCCTTTGATGAGAAGGGATCAGCCGCCATCATCAGTCTCCACGTAGCAGTCTTCACCGATTCTGCCAAAGCTCGAGTTTGGTACCAACAGCTTTGGAAATCACGGTATTGCGCGTGAATGTAAACAAGCAAGGAGGCGATGAAAAAGATTGCTGAGATGACTGCAAGCCAAGTTGTCATCGTACTCACGAGGGCAGTGGCGGCCCCTGTAATCAGTAGGACGGCGTTAGCTTTGTATGACAAGAGGAGGTTGGCTTGGGCCGTTTTCGAAGCAGCATCAGATGCACCGTACAGCGCCGGAAAATCTTCTTCTTTCATTGATAGCATCCTAGTGCGTGATCTCATGGACGAGGCATTTCTTGTTATACTTATACATCTCCTGCGAATTAACAATCAGATCAGCGTGGCTAGTCCGGCGTGAGTAGGCGTCTTCTATCCAGCCACGAAGCAATGCCTCATTCGTTGGGTAGGCTCTGTAGATCCCATATCCCTTGGACTCGTCCTTGTTCCAATTCTCCTTGAATCTTGAAGGCAGGTGTCCAGAAGTACCCATCTCCGGCAGAAGAATACCAATTAAACCGTTGGGGGTGTAACTCCCCCGGCGCAGTGTTGTTTTGAGTTCCCAATCGATATATCGACGACTGTGAGTGCATTTCCCAATCAGACAGAGAGTGACAGTGGAATCTCCCAAGTACTTTTGGCGAATCTTCGTCATGACGTAGTCCGAGTCATTACTGTCAATGAAATCGTCACCGTTACTCACGCCAATTACCTTTGGAATAAAAACATTGCCGAAGTCAGTAATGAACTTGTCTACCGCTACCTTGTCCCCTCTGTAGTAAGAGACAAAGCACTTGCGTCGGTTGGCATTCGCCGCCTCTTGTGCCAACAGTCTGGCAAGGTATTCACTCATTTCAATCACCTCTATTATAAGGCTAACGTAGCGTTCACTGGACCCCGTTGTTTGCGGGTCCAGTGGAACAGTTGGTTGGGTATAAATTTATTGTAAAACTTCTATCAGCATACTCCAGTAATATTCAGCGGCACCTTCCAAAGATAATTGATCTTGATTTCCGTGTTGCCTGAAAGACATTCCAAGTGTTTTAAGGAACATCATTTGTCCATCATCTTCAACCGACAAGCATTCATTGTAGCTATTGTCTTGTTCAGAGCTAGAATATGTTATTCCAGAGATAAAACCTCGATTTGAACCTAATCTAATAGTACAACGATTTATTTCTGAACCATTTACGTAGATGACTGAATAAAATTTATTTGCATCAATTCTCCTAAAATTTGTTTCGATTTCATGGTTTCTTTTTTCTAGTTCGCCGAGCGACCCTTCAAAGTATTTTGCTATATATTCAAAAGCTTCAGTCTTGAATTTGTCTTTCTCCCGATCAGTAAATGATTTTTTCACTCTCAAATTACTTGAGCGTATCTCTCCATGGATTTTTCGAGAAGAGGAGACATTATATGAGGGAGTTGGCGTTGGACTAATATTTTTTGAGATATTGTTTTTGTTTGCTACATTTTTTACTGCGAAGGTAACCTCCAAAAAGCCATCGTGAATATTTGGAAATTTGGATATTGGCTTCCCGTCTTTTGGGGTTGCTAGTAAATGGCCAAATGGCAAATTGTGCCAATCACACGGATGCAATATCACAGGTATAACCACTGCTTGTTTTTGCTCATGCTTTGCAAGCGCATGTTGCATTTCAACTTCAAAACAGTAATTTGAAGATATAAAGTATGGACTTATGAGCAATAAAATTATATCTGCTGAATCTAAATGATCACTTATATTTTTTGCGAAGTCATCTCCAGCCTCAATTCGTCTGTCATGCCAAGTTTCAAGAATCCCTTGACGCTGTAAAGATGTTAAATGAATTTGTAATTCGTCTCTTAGATCTTCATCTCGATGGGAATACGAAAAGAATAATTTTGCCATTTTGTCACGTTATGCTTTTAGCTGTTTTAAAAATGCAATTAAACTACCCCCACTGAAATTTTCCTTGTTTAATCCTCTTTTATTCCAAAGATCAAACACTTCGCTCTCGTATTTATTTGGAGCTCTGCCACGAGTTGCAGTGTGGGGGCAACCTGATGTTGTAAGTGATAAATTAAATTGATCTTCATTTATGATTACTCGAACACAGATTGACAGCCCGTCTCGTTTTCTTCTATTAATTTGTTCATTAATCCAATGTTCACTGATATTAGATAATTCTCTCTCACTATCTCCGATTATCACTCTGATCATGGCTAATCCTTTAGTAGAAGTTTGAATTATGCAGAAATTGTTATTTAAAAACCCAACGACCTGCATCACCAGCGGCCCACGCAAGCTTACCGCGTCAGCGCCGCCGCGCTTCTTGCCGTCTGGTGAATGCTTTTGTTGGGCTTTTGAATTCTTTCACCGATTTCCTTTTGCACGATTGTGAGTCTTGCATAACATCTGGCAATTCTTAATGTCAGTCACACCGCCCTTGCTCCAAGCCGTTACGTGGTCGGCATCCATTTCTGCAAACTTCCAGATTTTGCTTTTGTTGGCATCATGTCCAATGGCGCAAAGAGGACAGTTCGATGCACCCTTCGCTTCCGCTTTTTTAGTCTGAGATGCATAGACAGATTTCTTTGCCGCTTCATCAAAAACACGGACATCCAGCAATTTCGTATCGGTTGAACCTCCAAGAATGAATTCAAAGACGCCGCGACGTGTTTTAACGTACGGGTCGGCATAAAGCCGCTTAACCTCGGAGGAAATTTTGGCCGGATCATAGGACTTGGAATGGTACTCCTCGTAGAGCCGCCCCCACTCCAGCCCCTGCATTTCCTTTTCAACACCCTTGAACACGCTCGACACCCAGTCGATCACGCTGTTGAAGTAGGTCTTCAGCCCATTAATGTTGTCATCGTTGCGATGTGCGCTCATGTAGCTGCCAATATCGCTCTTGCTCACCCAGTCAAGCGCCCGCTCAAAGAACTGCTGCCGGTTTGCGCTGCCCCTGATGTACGTACTCCATTTCTGGATATTCGCATTCTGGCTGTTGCTGAACTCGGCCTTCGCAAGCGTCACGAACGGCCCGGAATAAATGGCGTTCCGCAACTCCTGGTCGTTAAGTGGCACACCCGCAATGTTGATAGTCTCAAACCATTTCTTGATCTCGCTCTCCGTGCCCTCGCACTCATAGATTAGTAGTTTCGAATCCCGAATTTTGTCCTGTTGGTCAGCGGGCAAGCTGTCGTAGTTCTTCGGATTGCCGTTATCCATGATTGCGAACTTGTTCTTCACGAACCGCCCGATGCTGGTAATCCGTTGCTGGCCGTCCAATACCTCGAACTTGTCCTCGCTGACTTTGTTGAAATAGATCACCCCGAGCGGATAACCCTTAAGAAGGGAGTGAATTACCGCTTGCTCTTTCTTACCACCGCCATCCGCATATATGTAGTTCCGCTGGTACTCCGGCTGAATGGTGAGCTTTCCGCTCAACCCGTACAGCCCTTTGCCTTCCAATTGGTTGTACACAAACCCGTCGCAGATGTCGGTAACGGTGATGTCAGTTCTCAATGTGGTATTCATTGTTTCGTCCTTCTTTAGGGCCGCGCGCGATGGCAGATGAATATTCTCTTGTACGGGGCGACGAAATACTCGCCGTTAACGATATAGTATGTACCGCTTGATGGTGCCTGATCAACTCTAAGTGCGCAGACGTCGTTCAGTTTTTTCACGTTGCTCTTACCTCGTTTACCGACTTGAATTTGCACAGGGTATTCCTTGGTGCGCAACTCATCACTGTACTCGTAGCCAAGGATTTCGAACTGGCCAGGGTTGTACTTGTCGAGGAAGGTCACGGGCACTCCCATCATTCCGTCGTAATCCCTGGGGATCTCTTTGTATGTGCCAACCTCAATGGCGTCAAAGTTGTCGTAGCGGTCGTAAGCGGCCTTGCCTCTCAGGTTCTTGCTGAACCGCAAGTTGTCCGCCATGGTCATGAGATCCAGAGGAAGATGGCGGCGACCGTGGTCCAGGTTTGTATACCAACACGACGTCGATACACGCGCGATTTTCCTGCCGGTCTCTTTGTCAATGTGGTGGAATTGCTCCCAATGGTCAGGAACCTCGAAGAACATTCCTACATTGAAGTTCGTGCAGCCAAGCCACAGCTTGTTTGCTTTTATGAGTGGAAAGATTTCCTTATACGTGATCGAATTGGTGTTCCCAATGATCAGGAACTTCTTCTCGTTTTTCACAAGCAGGGCTACGTACTCGCGGAATATGGAGAAGGGCGGGTTGGTCACCACAATGTCCGCCTGCTTGAGCAAATCGACGCATTCAGCGCTGCGAAAATCCCCGCCTTGGGCGAGGGGTGTGCGGGAGTGTGGGTTCCTCTTCAGAAAGAGCTCGACGTCATCGATGCCGATCGCGCCGTCTCCGTCGATATCCGTCACTTCCTCGATCTCAATGGAGATCGCCTTGGGCTTTTGGCGCTTACCATTACCCTCGAGATACTCATCGAACGTGAGTTGTGCGCCGGCGATGGGGGAGCCATCGTAGCTGGTGGTGATGAGCTTCTTGAGGCCAAGCCTGTTAAAGTTGGCGGCGAAGTATTTAAAGAAGTTGCTTTCGAAGGGGTCGTCGCAGTTACAGTAGACAACCTTGCTGCGGAAGGTGTCCTCGTCGAACTCCAAATAGGCCTCGACCTCTATCTGGATGTCGACGTACCTAGTGTAAAACTCGTCATTTTTTGCCTTTTTTGCTTTTGAAAGATCCTTGTTTGCCACGTTGTTCCCTGTTTCCTGTTACATCGTTATTATTTTCTTGCCCAACGGCGCTTTTCAGCGGGCGCGGCTTTTTGCGCTCCGCTGAAAAAGCATTGTTAGGCGACACGCTGAAGCCAAGCACCATGCTACCTCGATCGCTTTGCTGACCAGTGATGGATTGCTTCTAAAAGTTGTCGGACTCCCTTTTCAACATTACCACCCCGCAGATCTATCCATTGGTATTGGCGCAGCAGAGGAGGCACATCTGCATCTTCCAGAATGACTGGCAAAACGACTGCGCCTCCTTCACCAGACAACTGTCGGTGTAGGGCGACCTGAAGCTCTTGTTTTGCCCAAGTACTTTCCACTGAATGCGGTGAAATGAAAAACGCTACAAAGTCAGCCGACGATAGCTCACGCTCGATTTCCAGCATCCAGTTCGCGCCCGCTTTAAGCATCCTGTCGAGCCACACTCGAACCCCGGCTGCGGCCAGTCCGTCAGCGACCTGCTGGACCAAAGCGGAGTCCGCGTGCGCATAACTTAAGAACACGGTTGGTTCGCGCTTCTGTATCGTGGCAGTGAGGGCGGACACCGAACTACGAATGGCCGAAAGCAACGAGGGTTCGGGTACTCCGTAACCTAACGCATCTGTAACGATGGTGGTCACCTCAGTCAAGAGTGTCGTGCCTTTCTCAGTTTGGGCGGTCGCTCTGGCCTTTGCGACCTCTTGAAGATCCTGAATGGTTCGTGCGAGGTCGGCGGCCACCTGAACAGATAGACGATTACCATCTTGAAACGTGGCGACCGTGTGTCTTGACTGAAGTGTCTCTTTCCACCTCTCGAGCAGATCCATCTTTTCTGGATCACGCTCCATGTGCTTAGGTAGAATCGGAACGTTATCGTCCCGCATATAGACGAGGCACGGTTTCTTAAGTTGAAATCCCTCCGAGTATTCGGCTTCAGAATACGAGATTCCAAGCTCAGGAACGATACTGCCGTATCGATGGCCGACGATTACAACGAGCACATCGCTCGCTCGAACTTCCTGCAGGCAGGTCTCAATAGGCTGCTCCGCGCGCGCACCGAAGAATTCCATTGAATCATGCTGGAGCTTCAGGCGACGAATGGCGTCAAGCACCCCTTCGCGCTCCTTACTGAGATCGCTAAAGGTGCTGCAGACGAAAACTGTGAAGGACGCCGTCATGTCTGTTCTCCTCTCCTAACTAAGAGCGTTTTATCATTCGTCCCGCCCAGACAATACCTTTGTCATCCATGATCCCAGAACCGTGGTTCTACACCAGATGTCCGGCAGAAAGAGCGGGATGATAGATAAAATGTTGTTGGACTGAGCCGCGGGTTCAACAGTGTATTAGACAGAATAGTTCAATATTATGTGCAAGATAGATTCTGCCTGGCACACCATATTGAAAACAAATGTCTTTATCCAACCATCCGATAGCCTGCAACTTACCCCTGATGCCGGCGGATCTCGGCCAGCATTTCCCGGCCTCCATTCTCAAGGATATACCGACCCAGTTGTTCGCCTAACTGTTCCGCCTGGTGGCGGGGGGCCCGTTCGGATTTTC
>JACDZF010000138.1 GCA_013426795.1 Desulfocapsa sp.
GAAACGGGATTGCATGGACCATATCGTGGGGATTTTTTTAAATATCGGAGGAAGACTCTTCCGGGCAATTGCGATGGATTCCGGGCAAGGTGTTTATGACCTTGCCCGGAATTTTTTTGCTTACTTCTGCTTGTGCAATCTGTCCATTGCCAGTTTCAGACTGGTCTGCATCCGCTTAATGGCTTTGGCCAACGCCCCGATCTCATCCTGGGAAGAGGTATCAATGGCGATGGTAAGATCGCCCATGCTCATCTTCTCGGCGGCATTGGTCAGGGTGACAATCGGTTCGGTAATCTTTTTTGCCATGACAATCCATACCAGGAGAGCAGCGACAAGGGAAATAAGCAGCACCGCAAGCAAAATAAGACCGTTTTGCCAGGCGGAGTTTTTAATTTTCATGGCAGTCTCCATGAATTCATCCTGAGCGCTTCCCACGGCGATAATCCAGTCCCATGGAGCGAAATACATGAACCGTGCCACTTTGATCCGGGTCTGACCCTCGCCTGGATCAAGCCAGGGATAAAAATGCTCACCAATTTCACCCGGCTTGAGGGCCAATGCTTTTTTCACCATCTCCTGAATAAAGAAATTTCCCTTTTCATCCTGGAGGGCAGAGATATCTTCACCGTCGCGCTTCCCTTTTTTCGATACCACGTATGTTCCCTTGCTATCAAGAACCCACACGTAACCGGTTTTCCCCACCACAATCTGGGTGATGGTCTCGCGCAGACTCTTGACGCTTTCAATGGGAACACCCACATAGAGCATACCGATTATTTTTCCTTCGCCATCCTTCAGTGGTTTATAGGAAGTAACATACCAGTTATTGACCACATAGGCCCGGCCGGTAAATGTCTCACCCTTCATGACCGCGGTGACAACGGGGTTGGGCTGGCCGTCCGGGTTGACTATTGGAAGGTAGGTGCCGATTGCCCTGGTGCCATCATTTTTGACGACATTTGTGGCAACCCGCAGCATGTCTCCGGCAGCATTCATCCGCTGGAAGATGGTACAGGTTACCGAGACGGTTTCCCGAACCTTATCCACCACGGCAACCGGAATATTCGGGTCACTCACCTGGCCCAGCCAGGAATTGCCGATCTTCATGCGGGGCAGCTTGACCGTTGAAGTGACGAGGGAGAATTGGTTCGTGGCAATCCAGCTCACACTATTTTCATCCATGGAAAACCCGCCACCCTGCTGAACGAACTCTTGAGCCACATTCAAAGCACTCGCAATGTTCTTTTCGTTGACCTCCTGGTGCGATTGAACCAGGCCGTACACGGATTTGGCGAGTTGATCGAGATTGGCAAAGGCCTGTTTTTTGGTCTCTTCGATGGTAAAGTTGAGAGTCGATCTGTTCTGCAAAAAGGTGATGGATACCACGATAATCTGCGGCAGAATAACCAGGAGACACCCGATGAAAACAAGTTTGAACTGTAGTTTCATTGATCCTAACATACGTCATAACTCCTTCTTAAAAAGATAATGGTAAAAAGCGATGAGCTGTTCCTTTCGAAAGATGTCGTCCGTCTCCTCCCGGTCATAAAGGAGTTGAAAAGATCTGCTGTTAATTCTGTAATATCAGATTGTTATGTGAGAAAACCTGGGTGACTTTTCGTTTGTTCTACTTTATCAGTGATGTCAGTATGTTAATTTTGTTTCTGATGTGAGTTGCGTTTTTCCGTTTTTTCATTCTATCGTTTGCAACTCTATGAAAATTGAAGATTATATTTTTAGAATTTAAAATTTTCAAGACACTTTCAAGAGCTTTTACATGCATGAGTTTTGTGACATATAATTGGGTTGTATATCAAATGTCAATTACTTTGTCCGGTTTTATCGTGCCCCGTGCCAAGGCGCTGTTTTCCAGCAGGTGCGAATTGCTCCCATTCGTTCCGACCGCTAGCAACTGGAGCAGTCGTGGAGGCAGCGAATCGGCTGAAGCCTTTGGTGTGGATGGCCCATCAGGGGGTTTGGCGACCATGCAAGCCGTGATGGAATGTGAACACCGGGCAGGCCTTGAAAAGAATGATACGGAAACCGACTCGCCGACAATACGGGGAAGGCCGCAGTTCCAGGTGAAGCGAACGAAAAGAGCAGCCTGCGATTCCGTGGGGTATTGGTGACGGCATGGAATAAATGGGAAGTCAGACGCAACACGGAAATCCATGATGCGTGGTTGTTCCTACGATCAATCGGACTCCCGTGGTCTTTTATGGATATGTCTGCAAATCCACTCAGGTCGATCCCATGCGCTCCCCTAGACGCTGATGGAGTGAAACTGGAGAAATTTCTTCATCAGCATGGTGCCGCCGCCCTGGGAGATAATGGCCTTGATTTTTTCCGGCTGCAGAACATACGCCCCGCTTAGCTGGGTGATCCGGGAGTCGGCAAAGGCCTCGGGGCACACCGGGGTGGAGGGGCCCAGCAGGATAGCGGCACGGCTGTGGTGGATGGCGGCAAGGAGGGCGTCAATGGTCTTGTTGATGATGCTGGTGGCGGTGATGATGGCGACATCGCAGTGAGCCAGGGCGCTGAAGTCCTGTCTGCTGTTCAGGATGCCAAGGTCGCCCGGTTTGCCGGGATCAAGCTCGATGATTTCAAGGCGGCAGCCGGTCTTTTCTATCCGCTGTACAATGGGGGCAAAGTGGCCGATCATCACCACATGCTCGCCGGCTTGCAGTTTCAGCAGGGAGATGGCCTCATCATCGAGAAGATTGCGGCTGACCTTGCTGTTCAAGGCATTGAAGGTGGCCAGACCAACAGCCCGTTCCAGCATGGTGTCACTGTTCAGCCAGGACAGGGATTCTTTGGCGGCAAGACCCAGCAGGCTTCCGGCATATCTGAGATGGGTGCAGGAACCGGTGGGGCTGCGGTTGGGCGTCCAGGCCACCCCTGTACTCCCGTCATTCAGCTCGACGCAGCTATAGCCAAGGCCAAGGCGCACATCACTGATGGTCAGCTCTCCGCACAGTGGTTCGCCATATCTGATTAATTTCTCTGCAATATTCATACGTTCACCTTATTTAATTTATTTCTCGAACCCGTGGCATAAAGATATATCTTCGGGAACTGGTTAGAAATCCGCAGCAATACCTAATGACCGCAGAAACAGAAGGTCTCCAGGCCAAGGATCCTGGCAGGGGCGGCGGAGGATACTCCGTAAAGAAGAAGGGGTCGTCCTTTGTCGATGAAATTACCGACGGTGCCATTCACAAAGGTAGAGCCGGTGGCAAAGATCAAATCACACCACTCGATGGCTGCGGCAGTATTTTCAGTGGGTTCAATGAGTACTCCAAATTTTTCCTGACCGATATTCTCAGCGTCCAGATCAACCACCCGGACCTCATTTTCCCGGCTGATAAACTCAAGAAAACGGGGCTGCAAGCCCACCAAAAGAACCTTGCGACCCGATCCTATTTTTTTCAGGGCCTCAGCCGCGCATTGCGGCGGCTCTTTATCACGACAGTGAATGGTGTGGTCACACAGTTCGAGATAGCGAAAAATGGCATTTAAGGCGGCGATAAAATCAGCACGGTTTCTATTGGAATCCATGGGCAACTCCAGCAGATCCTGGATTCGATACTCTCGATTTCCAAATTCGTCTGAAAACGCTTGACCCCGCGCTCCTGCGAAGACGGCTTCCATCATCCGCTCCTTCCCTTTGATAATGGGATAATCTTCATCATCAGGATTGCCGATGGCTTCTTCAGCGGATAAATTACGACAGGAGATGGATAATTTTTCCCCTCCAAGGGTATGCTTTTGCACCTTGTCCCTTAATGCTTGTTGCAGTTTTTCATAGATTTTTATCATGCGGCATTCCCTTTCCGCCTCAAGCGGTATGTCAGAGATGGTGACAAGCTTCCCTTGCCGTGGTCTTCCATTGAATTAAAGTTCTTCCTGCATTCATCCCGCCTGAGAGAGACATTTGTGGCGGGTCTTATTCCCTCGCAAGCCGACGGGTCAGGAGGATGAGCAGCAGCGAAACCGTCCCGAGAAGAAAGACGAGGGCAAAGGCCCGGTCATATTCACCGGTGAAGACGGCGTTATAAATTTCGAGAGAGATGGTACTGGTCTTCCCCGAGATGTTGCCGCCCAGCATCAGGGTGACCCCGACCTCTCCCAGGGATCTGGCAAAGGCCAGCGACAGGCCAATGGCGATGCTCTTGCGGATCGATGGCAGAACCACCTTGAAAAAAGTTGTGGCCGGTGATTTTCCGAGCACATAGGCGGCTTCAATCAGGCGGTTGGTGTCACCCCGGATTGCCGCCTGGACCGGTTTGACGATGAGCGGCAGACCGGCGATAAAGGCCGCCAGGACTACACTCCAGAAACTGAAGATCAGTTCCAATCCCATCGTCTTCTGGAGAAAGGAGCCGATTATACTGCGGCGGCCAAGGAGCATCAGCAGCAGAAATCCGGTGGCAATCGGGGGAAAGACCAGCGGCAGCGTTACCATAAAATCGAGAAGTGAGATCCAGCGCCCCTGCCAGCGCCCAAGCATATAGCCCAGGGCTACGCCGCAAACAGCCAGCAGGGGCATGATTACGCAAGTGGTGTGGACACTGAGACGAATAGAGGCCAGGGTGTCCGGCTCACGAAGAGTAGCGAGGATCCCGGACCAGAATGGTATCATAGACCTTGTTTCTTGAGCATTGATTGCGCCTCTCCAGACTGGAGAAACGCCACAAATGAGGCGGAAGCATTGTTGTTGGTGCTGTTTCGCAAGCGTTTGGCGACAATCAGGATCGGACTGTACAGTTTTTCATCGATGGGGATGATGAGCGCCACCTTGTCTTTGATGGCCAGGGCCTCAGTAAGGTTGATAAATCCAACATCGACCTCGCCGGTCAGGACATAGGCGGTGACCTGCGGGACGGTCCCGACCATCAGGAGTTTCGGCTGGATCTGATGCCAGAGACCTTTATTGTTCAGAAATTCCCTGGCGGCATGACCGTAGATTGCCTTTTCCGAGTCGGCAATGGCAATCCTTGTGATGGCGGCATCGGTCAAGGCATCAAGGTTGTCGATTTTAACCCCTTTGGCCACAGCGGCGACAAGCTTTCCCTGACCGATGGTCACTTCATCGGTAAAGCTGAGTTTTGTGGAATCGAGGAAATGTTTGTCACCAATGATGAAATCAATGGCCCCGCTTTCCTTCGCCTGGGCAGTGATTTGACCCATGTTTCCGAAAATTTTGTTGACTGTGACACCGGTTTTGGTGGAGTAGGCAGCGCACAGTTCATCAACCAGGCGTTTGTACCCGGCACCGGCAGCGACGGTGAGCCCTTCATCCGCATGGACTGTGGGAACCGATGTCAGGGCGAGCGCTGCGATGAATAAAAGAAAAGACAGACAACGTGGGAAAAAGCGCATGGTGACCTCCAGATTTGAAGATAAATTTGATTGAGCCGCATCATACGGCCATTGGCTTTGCGGCGAACTCTTGCCGAATCAGCTGAATATCCTTGGCGATCAAGGCCTTCTGTTTTTGCAGCCAGGTACTCTCTTCACTTCCATTCTGTAAAGATATGATACGTGTCGATAAGGCCATGGCCTCGATAAGATCGTGGGTGACCTGAATAATCGGTAAATTCCGTCGCTTCTGAATGGCCAGCAATATTTGCCGGAGGGCATGACGGTTCTCAATGTCCAGAGCGGAGAAAGGTTCATCCAGCAGGAGCAGCTTTGGCTGGCTGGCCAGGGTTTGACAGAGGGCCGCCCGTTGCCGTTCGCCTCCTGATACCTGGTGGGGATGTTTGTTGTGTAAGTGTCCTATCCCCATGGAATCGAGGAGAACGCGGGGGTTTTCAGGGCGACGCATGGCAAAGAGAACATTTTTGGCCAGGGTCATATGGGGAAACAAGGCGTATTCCTGCGAGAGAAATCCGACTTCACGGGATTGGGGGCTGGCCTGAACGCCTTCTTTTGCATTGTTCCAGCACCTCCCTTGAAAATGGACATGCCCCTCGTCAAGTTTCTCCAGGCCAGCCAGACAGCGCAGGACAGTCGTCTTCCCCGATCCGGATGGACCGGTCAGGACGACTGTTTCGCCTGGAGAACAGTTGATGGAAACACTCAAGGTGTAGGAAGGGAGCTTCTTGGTCAGCGTGGCCTGAAGTCCGTGTCGAAGATTGATTCCCATGGTTCCATATGAGTTGAAAGATTGGCAGGAAGTCATCAGAATTTTAAACTAATGCTTCCATAGATCCCGAAAGGTGCTCCGGTCTGGTACGTTGCAGCGGTGTTTGTTGCTGCCAGGGCATCATCCGCTGTATTGATTACGGAGATATATTTTTCATTAAACAGGTTGGTGGCGGTGATGTGAAATTCCATCGATTTTGCGCCGAGTACCTTTTTAATCTCGTAGGAAATATCAAAATCCACGATGGTGGAGGCGTCTATTTCCTCCATATTGAGTACGTCACCGTATCGTGTGGACATGTATTTCACGGATGGGGTCAAGACGAAATCAGCCAGGGTGTATGACAGGGCCGCCTTTGCCATATATTTCGGGGCGTCTGGAACCTGGTTGCCGTCAGCAGCGGTGGTGGAGTTTGACCCTGTTTGCAGGTCTTCGGTGAAGTAGTATTTGTTGTACGAGATCCCCACCAGAAAATCCAGATCCTTCATGATCGGGCCGCTTGCCGATAACTCGGCGCCATAGGCCGTTGCATCCGCTGCATTGTATGGGTAGGTGACGTTGTAGGTGGTGTCATAAATCCGCACCTGTTTGTTTTTGACAACGGAGACAAAGGCATTGGGGTTGATGGAGATGTTACCGATTTTGTATTTGGCCCCCAGGTCAAAGTTGTCCGATATCTCTAAATCCAGCTTGTCCCACAGTTTCTGGAGGGTCACACCTTTAGAGACAAAGCTGGCACGCTGTTGGACATAGGTGGGGAAGAGGTTGACATCCAGCCCGTATGTTCGTGAATAATCAGCATAGAGTGTTGTGTTCCTGTTTAGGTTGTAGCCGAGATAGGTGCTGGGCAGCCATTCCCGGAAGTATCGAGAATCGACGCTGGCCCACGGGTCCAGTGTGCCGTTGGCGATGGCCGTGTCAGAGTCCTGGCTGGTGGCACCAGTTGTGCCGTTGGTGTAGCTTTTGAGTTCCCCCAGCTTGAAATTCAAATATCTGACCCCGGCGGAATATACAAAATTGCCATTCTGACCGAAGAACTCGGTAAAGGGTGAGTTGAAGTCATGGTAGTCGTTGTCGGCAAGTACCGCGTAGCCGGCATAGGTGAGACCCTTCGGGCCGACGGTGTATTTTTGCTGGGCGGAGGGCGGTCCGGGAGGGAGCTGACGGTGTAACCAGTAGCCCACTTTTGCGTTCATCTCCTTGGTGAAGTTTTTTTCGTAGGCAAGAACCGCGCCGAACAGCTCATGGTCGATGTCCCATTTAATGACATTGGCCCCCGATGCGTAGGAATATTCGCCGGTGTCGTTGAGGTAATAGGGCTTGAATATAAGCTTGGAGTCCGAGGTGAGCGCGTCCTCTATATTGGCGAGAAGGACGGTATCTTCAAAGTGCTGTTTATTG
>JACDZF010000139.1 GCA_013426795.1 Desulfocapsa sp.
CAATATTTTTGTTGAGCGACTCTGGCGCAATGTCAAACCTAAAGACGTGTATCTGAAGGGCTATATCACGATGATTGAATTGACGGAAGGACTGGCCGAGTATTTTACCTTCTGCAACAACGAACGTCCGCATCAGTCGTTGGGGCAAGAAACACCTGATGTTGTGTATAAAACCGCGATGGGCGGCGGGGCAATGATTGTGGACAAGTACCCACGCGCGGTTGATGGAACCCCTGTTCCGCTAACCTTCCACAGGGGTTCCATCAACCGCAGACTCCGTATCAGAAAGTACCAGCAGAGGCTAAAGCGGGGCCGCGCCGACCAGCTGTGCTTGGAGTTGAATGTATGGCTGAAACTCAGTGGATTTTTGTCTTGGCTCAGGGGTCCACTTTAGGTTTTAAAAGACAATTTCTCAAAAAGATAGCGAAGATATACTCAAAACAGCAGAACTCATCCCTGATTCGACATAAAAAAGGCAAAGCCAAATGAATGGCCCTGCCTTGCTGTTCTTCTAGTGTAGCCTTTAGGACTACAGCAAACTTGTCGAGCCACCCACGCTATGCCTTGCGGCAGAGACGGCCAAAGCCGCCGGGGATACTGCCGGATGACCAGAAGACGCGGCCCTGCTTGTAATCAATAAACCAGTAGCCGCCCGGTTTGCGTTTGGCGGAGACAAAGATAAAGGGCTGTTCCTTGGAAAAACAGGGGTTCAGATACACCCCCTTGGAGTTCATCTCCGGTTCCATCAGCGACATCCCTTCTTCCATGGACGGCAGCCGCCAGTCGTGGAATCCGGCAAAGCCCTCTTCGTTGAGCTTTTCAATATGACGCTGCATGGTCCGATAAGAGGCGATCTCCAGCCCCCCAGCCTGCCACATAAGACCGGTCCGTTCATCGGTGATGGTCAGGCCATCGCCGTTATCCACCAGGGCGTTATCAAATTTACCCTGGGGATTGAGGACAGAATCAAAAAAATTCCAGTGCTTGATCAGGGGCTCCAGGTCTTCGTCATTAATCACCGCCGACTCCGTCGGCAGGGCACATCGGCTGCCGGTAAAGGGCTTGACGCCGGATTTCGGAAGCAGGCCCATATTCTCGACGACGATGGCAAGGGCAACGGGGGTGACGTACTCATCCCCTTCCACCTCCACCACATTGTCCAGCAGCCACTGTTTGAGCTTGGCGTTAATGGCGTAACTTTTTTCAAACTGGGACGAGCTTCCCTGCTCACGCACACACTCTTTCACCATCTCGACAGGGGCGGCGATCTCGGCCAAGACCTTGGCATATTTCACCCCCCGTTCCATCAGACAGAGCTTCGGTTCCTCTCCCCAGTTATCAATGAAAAAATAGCAGATTCGTTCCTGGTTATTGCGGATTCTTTCCCGCCCGCCCCAGGACTCAAAGGTGCCAAAACTCAAATCGGGAGTCATCCCCCAGTCGATCCCCTTGATGGTTGAATCACTGATCAAAAGTCTTTGGAACAATCCCATATTTTCTTCCTCCCTGGTTATGGCAGCAGAATGAAAGCTTCAGAAATGATCGGCCCGGACGACCGGAAATTTCGGCCTTTCCCTTTCCTGAAGTATCCTGTACTCTGCGGCCAGATTTAGCTTCGTACTCCGCAGGCAGTATGCCGACACTCCTTTGTCCCATCGGCCTCACTGTGGTGCCGCCTGCCCTGTTTCCTAACCTATAATTCTCATTATTCAAAATGTCCAAGGGAAAAGATCAGTTCGCCACCAGACGGGGCTTTGCCCTGCCCATCGGATGCACCATCCTGGGAGAGGGCATTAATTTCTCCATTTTTTCTCGCCATGCCCATTCGGTCACCCTGGTCGTTGATCTGCCGGCTACCGCCACCGAGCCGCACCACCGGGAGGAAATCTGCCTGCACCCGAAAGTCAACCGCACCGGCGATCTCTGGCATATATTACTCAAAACCAGGCGCGACGACCTCCACTACGGGTATCGTATCGACGGGCCGATGTCTCCGGAGCAAACCGGTCTGGCCTATGATCCCAACACCCTTCTTCTTGATCCCGTCAGCCATGTGCACCGCCCCCGGGCCTGGGGAGAGGAACTCCACGACGACCGGTTGCCCCGGTGCGGCATCATCAAACACGATTTTGACTGGCAGAATGATCAGCCGCTGAATATTCCGCTGACCGACACCATCATCTACGAGCTGCATGTGCGCGGCTTCACCCGCCATCACAGCTCCAAAGTCTCCTGCCCTGGAACCTACGAGGGCATCCGGGAAAAAATCCCCTACCTGAAGGCCCTGGGAATCACCGCTGTGGAGCTGATGCCGGTCACCGAGTTTGACGAAAACGACAACGTCTTCACAGACCCAAAAACGGGAAAGGTGCTGAAAAACTTCTGGGGCTATAACCCGGTCTCCTTTTTTGCCCTGAAATCCGGCTATGCCGCCAGGCCCCCTGACCATATCAACGAGTTCAAGGCGATGATACTGGCCCTGCACCAGGCCGGCATCGAGGTCATCCTCGACATGGTCTTCAATCACACCGGCGAAGGCGGATATGACGGGCGCACCAGCAGTTTCCGAGGCATTGACAACCGCATCTACTATCTGCTCGACCGCAAGACCAGGGAATACCTGAACTTTTCCGGCTGCGGCAACACCATGAACTGCAACCATCCAGTGGTTCGGGAGTTGATCCGGGAGGCCCTGCGCTACTGGGTTATCGAGATGCATATCGACGGCTTCCGGTTTGATCTCGCCTCCATCCTCGGACGTGACACCTCGGGCAACCTCCTCGCCAATCCGCCCATGATCGAACTGATTGCCGAAGACCCGGTCCTGCGCGACACCAAGATCATCGCCGAGGCCTGGGATGCCGCCGGCCTCTATCAGGTTGGAACCTTTTCCACCGATGCCCGCTGGGCCGAATGGAACGGGAAATTTCGCGATGATGTGCGCGCCTTCATGGCCGGTCATGAAAACAGCGTCGCGGCCCTGGCCACACGGATCGCCGGCAGCTCCGATCTCTACCAGTCCAGCTTCCGCCATCCCTTCAACTCGATCAACTTTATAACCAGCCATGATGGATTCACCCTTGCCGATCTGGTCAGCTACAACCAAAAACACAACCTCCCAAACGGCGAAGAAAACCGGGATGGCGACAACCACAACATCAGCTGGAACAGCGGCAGGGAAGGGATCACCCGGGACAGGAAAATCGAAGCCCTGCGCCTTCGGAGAATGCGCACCATGTTTGTTCTGCTCTTTCTCTCCCAGGGCGTCCCCATGATCAGCTCCGGCGACGAGTTTGGCCACAGCAAAAAAGGAAACAACAACAGCTGGTGCCAGGACAACACCATCAACTGGCTGAACTGGGACCTTGCCCAGAAAAACAGCGGCCTCCTCCGCTTTGTGGAACAGTGCATTCATCTGCGCAAAGGCCATCCCGTCTTTTGCCGGACCAATTTTTTCACCCCGTCTGCCGACCCCCTAGGCGCCGAGGACAATGCCGACATCGTCTGGCAATCCCTGACCCCCGGCAAGCAGGACTGGTCCGGCCAATGTCACACCCTGGCCTTTCTCCTCAATGGCAAAACCATTGAAGACGGACAGGATGACCATTTTTTGATCCTGCTCAATGGCGATCGCAATACAGACGCCATCTTCACCCTACCCAAAATCCCCCAATCCTCCTCCACCCGGCCATGGCGTCAGATCATTGACACCAGTCAGGAGTCCCCCCTGGACTTTGTGGCCCTGCCCCAGGCCCCGTCCAGGGAACCCTTGACCACCGTTCAGGTCAAGGCCATGGGGGCCGTGGTTCTTCAGGCCTCGCCGTCCTAAGAGGGCAACCAACAGAGATTTCATCCCCACCGTTGGCCCAGTGTTTCCCCTAAGGTCAGCCATAAAAACTGGCCACCTCGAAAGCGAAAGGCAGTCTGAATGAAAAGATACCTTTTTCCATGGGGAAATAAATTGGCAGGGAGAGGGCCCTGTGGTAGAATGCCTTCTCGTGACATTTTATCGTTTTCCAGTGAGCTCAGTGCCATTTCATTGTTCTTGAGCAGCACCCTTTACTCCCATAATTTCCATTCACTCTTCCATGTATCAGGGTAGATTACTTTTTCTCGGGGATTCTCTGGTTGCCAATTTTGACTGGCAGGAGCGCATTTCTCATTTCGAAATCCAGAACTTGAGTTCCCCCGGCGAGACCGCGCAAAGCCTCCTGAATAAAATCGAGCTCATCACGGAGGAAGCGGCTGATCCTCAGATCATCTTCATTATGATCGGGACCAACAATCTTCTTATGGAAGATTATGACTATGTCGACTCCGTGCAAAAAACTGTTGTCCTCTTAAGCCAGCATTACCCGACGGCAGAGATTATCCTCAACAGCCTGTTCCCTCTGCAAATCTCCTGGATTGACCAGGAAGCTCTCCAGCAGATTAATCGTTCCATGCAGGCCATCTCCCTCCAGGCCGGATGCTGTTTTCTGGATCTGTCCGCAAAATTCAGGTCCGACAAGGCCGGACTTTTTCAGTCGGACGGCATTCATCTCACCGAGGACGGCTACAACCTGTGGGCCAAATCCATCCTTGAGTACATTTCCTTTCTCCTTGAGGATGATTAAACTCTCAGAGCCTGTTGCAAAACGGAGAATGAATGTGGTTCGACAGGCCGACCACGACGGGAAAAGTCTTCTCAATTTGAATATCCAGATCATCCTGAGCCTGTGGAAGGGTATTCCCGGAGTTTTTAACAGGCTTTCTTTCGTATCTCTTCCAGAACTGCGCAGGACGCGCAAACACTGATCCACTTTTGATATATTTTTATAAAGAGGAAACCACCATGAAACTATCCCTGCAACACTCAGTACTCTGCCTCTGTCTGCTCCTCACTGCCTGTAACAGTCAGGGAGATGACGCAAAAAAAGAAAAGGCCGTCGGCAGCACCGCACCCCAGAAAAGTGTTTCCCACCCCGCCATGGATGCTCCCAAACCCTCGACCCCAGCGGCCCCGGCCCCGGCCCCAGCCGCTGGGGCAGTTCAAGAAAAAATGCCCCAGGCCGGCCCCAGACACGATGCCATTCTCACCGGCAAGGTCCTGGAGACCATCGATGCTGTTCAATATACTTATATCCTGCTGGATACCGGCAAGGCCCGGCAATGGCTGGCCATTCCTCAGTCCAAGGTCACCGTCGGCGACGAAATCTCCTGCTATGACGGCCTGGTGATGGCGAACTTCGCCAGCAAATCACTGAACAGAACCTTTGAATCGGTTATCTTCTCTCCCGGGATTGTGGGCAAGACAGCTCCTGCCCCGGAGCTAAGCGGCAGCGGCCCCGCCGGCAAGGAAGTTGCTGACCCCCATCATGGCCTGATCACAGCTCCCACCGATGCCGGCAAGGAAGCAAACGCAGCGGCCTTTGCCGAGGCCGTGAAGGCTGAAGGCCCTTCCCCTGCCATGCAACCAAAGATGGAATCCGGCGGCAGCCTTGGGGCCATTGCCCCCTTTGCTGAGGTGAAGGTCGACAAGGCAGCAGGGGAGAATGGCCATACCGTGGCCGAAATCTTTGCCGGAAACACCAAACTGGATGGCCAGACCGTCCGAGTCCAGGGAAAGGTGGTGAAGTTCAGCCCCATGATCATGGGCAAGAACTGGATTCATCTCCAGGATGGCACCGGCGACCCCCTGACCAACACCCATGATCTGGTCATCACCACCAGCGCCGAGCTGCCCAAAGGCAAGGAGATCATCACCATCGAAGGGATTGTCCGGGCAAACAAGGATTTTGGTGCCGGATACAGCTATGTGGTGCTGGTGGAAGAGGCAACGATTGTTCAATAATCAGGCATCGTTCTAAGCAACTCCATGCGTATTGCCATCGCCGGCCCGGGAGCCATGGGCTGTCTGCTGGCGGCTCTGCTGGCCCCAAGGATTGCGGGCTCCGGTCACAGCCTGTGGCTCCTCGACCACCAACAGGAACGGGCACGTTTCCTCAATACCCAGGGGATTCTGTACGAAGCAGACGGCACTCGGCGGCAGCAGATGATTGCCGTCTGCTGCGAGCCCGAGCTTATCGGCCCGGTGGATGTCCTTTGCCTTGCCGTCAAATCCCATGATCTGGAAAGCTGTCTGCGATTCTGCCAGTCCCTTCTCTCCCCCCAGACCCTTCTGCTGTTTTTGCAAAACGGCATCGACCATCTTGATATGGAGAAGAGGGCTGGTCTCCCCTCCCCTCCAGCCTTTGCCGTCAGCTCGGAAGGTGCCACCCTGCTTGCTCCGGGGCATGTGCGCCACGCGGGCCGGGGCCTGACCCAGATGGGTTTTTGCGGTCATCCGGGAGCGCTAGAGCGCCGGGCGCTGAGCAACTTTGCTGATCTTCTGGGGGACGCCGGACTGAGAGTTTCTCTGCCCGACGACATCCTGACCCATCTCTGGGCCAAGCTGTTTATCAATGTCGGGATCAATCCGCTTACCGCCCTTTACAACTGTAGAAACGGCCAGATCCTCACCTCCTGCAACGCCCGCAACCGATTAAAAAAGCTGGTCCAGGAGGCCGAGACGGTGGCCAGGGCCTGCGCCATTCCCATCACAACGGATCCGGTGCTGGCGACCCTTGCGGTATGCAAAAGTACAGCCAGAAACATCTCCTCCATGCTCCAGGATCGGCGGCGCAAAAGGCTGACCGAGATAGAGGCGATCAATGGGGCGGTGGTGAGAGAAGGAAAAAGGCTTGGGCTTGCCACCCCCTGCAACGAAGAGGTGGTGGAACAGATCAAGGCAATGGAAAAGAACTACGGACAGGAAAGACAGGCCATCAGGGAATAGATAGGGACAGCAGACAGATGAAAATTGACAGCAGCGAGATTGGTTTTGATCTGGACGGCGTCATTGCCGATACGGCAGCCGCCTTTATCCGTCTGGCCTGTGAGGAGTATGACTATTGCTCTTTCAGCCTGGAGGATATCACCAGTTTCCAGGTGGAGGATTGCCTGAGCATCCCCGCGGGAGTGGTGGAGACGATCTTTGAGGACATCCTCCGGGATTCATTGGGCACCGGCCTGCAACCCATGGAGGGAGCGGTGCGGGTCATCAGCGAAATGGCCGGAGCAGCCCCGGTCACCATCATCACCGCCCGTTCTCTGCACCAACCCGTCCAGGACTGGCTGGAACATTTTTTCCCGGCTGCGGTCTGTGCCAATATCCGCCTGGTGGCCATGGGCCATCATGACGACAAGGCCCGCTACGTCGTTGACCACAAGCTCCGCTATTTTGTGGACGACCGCGTCGAGACCTGCCTCCAGCTTGCCGATGTGGCCATCACCCCGTTTGTCTTCTCCCAGCCCTGGAATCAGGTCAGACATGGCCTGCAAAGCGTCGAAAGCTGGCAGGAGATCCGGAACATGCTGGCCCTTTAGTGCCTTACAGATTCTTTCTTGTTCTTTTTACAAGAAAGAATCTGCGAAAGGCACTTATCCCGTTTTTTGGGGGTTAGTGCCTTACAGATTCTTTCTTGTTCTTTTTACAAGAAAGAATCTGCGAAAGG
>JACDZF010000140.1 GCA_013426795.1 Desulfocapsa sp.
CCAGGTCAAGATGCATACCTTGCTGGTCTTTCTTTCTCTCATGGGCGGGCTTGCGGTGTATGGCGTGCTGGGTATCATCTACGGACCGCTGATTATCACCGCCTTTCTCACCCTGTCGGATCTCTATCTGGATCGCTATGATTTTTCCCTGCAAAAAAAATGTGAGAAATCCGGCCAAATCCTGTAAATGATTCCCTGCCTTGATGGCACCATCAGATTCAGCATCCTTCTTCTCTCTTCTACCAGTTAGAACTGGACCATTTATTCATGACAACACCTGGAAAACTTATCGAATACCTGGACGGTGGCAAGTTTGTCTGCGCCTTTGTCACCGAGGGCCAGGATAAACGGCTGCGCCTGATCAATCAAACCGGCCGCGAGATCAACCTGCCGTCCTCCCGTGTTCTGCACGTCTCCAGACGGACCTACGCGGGAACCGGGAACCGGGAAGAGCTGTTCCAGCAACTCCAGGAGAGTGCAGACAGGCGCAAGGCACTGATGGAGACGATCAATCTGGAAGAGGTCTGGGAGATCACTGCCGACGAAACGACTCCGGTCTTTGAGCCGCAGTTTCTGGCAGAGCTGGCCTTTGGCAGTGAGGTGGACGATGACATGGTGGCCGCCTGTATCCGGCGCACCTTCTTCGACCGATTTTATTTCAAGTTCAAGGAAGGCGAGATTTACGCCCACTCCCGGGAGCAGGTTGACCAGCTCCGGATCCAGCAGGAAAAAGAACAGAGCAGGCAGGCCCTGCTGACCAGCGGCGCCGCCGCCATGGTCAGGCTGATGGAGGATGAGCCGATGGATGCCACCTTGTCCGCCGAACTCAGGCCCGTCCTTGATCAGTGCCTGCCGGTGCTCCAGGACTTTTATCTTTTTGCGGGCGAGGCCCCGCAGGCCGCCATGGCCCGGGAACTGCTCAAGGCAGCCGGCCTGGGCGACCCCCACGCCCCCTTTCGCCTTCTGGTGAAGGCCGGGATCTGGGATCGCAACGAGAATATCCCCCTGCTCCGGCAGGAGATACCCACCACCTTTTCCCATGCCGCCAGACAACAGGCGGAGCTGCTCCTGCAGCGGGGAACCGCCGAGCTCTTCACCGATCCCGGGCGGGTCGATCTCACCGCCCTGACCCCGATGACCATTGATGGGGCCACCACCCTGGATTTTGACGACGCCCTGAGTATCAGCGAAGAAGACGGCAACTTTCTGGTGGGTATCCATATCTCCGATGTCGCCCACTATGTTCAGCCGGAAGATCCGCTTTTTCAGGAAGCCCTGCGACGCGGCACCTCCCTCTATTTCCCGGAGGGACAAATCCCCATGCTGCCCCGCCACCTGTCCCAGGGGATCTGCAGCCTGATTCAGGGCGAGGTTCGGGCCACCCTCAGTCTCATGATCCTGTTGTCACCCGAGGCCGAGGTCCTGCGGGTGCGGATCAAACCCTCCATTATCAAGGTGGCCCGACGCCTCACCTATGAAGAGGCGGACCGGTTGATCGCCGAAGAGAGTGCCGACGAAGGCGAAAGTGGCGACTGGGAACTCAAGACCCTGGACATGCTGCGGATCAAGCTCCGGGCCAGACGGGTGGCGGCGGGGGCCCTGCTCCTGCCCTTTCCCGATGTCAATATCTCGGTCAACGGCAACGGCAATGTCCAGGTTTCCCTGAGCGACACCGATACCCCCGCCCGCACCCTTGTCTCCGAGTTGATGATCCTCGCCAATACCGAGGCGGCCCGATTTGTTGCCGACCGGATTGCACCGGGACTCTTCCGGGCCCAGGGGCCGCCCCGCAAACGCATCGTGCAGGGACAGGATAACGACCTCTTCCTCAACAGCCTGCAACGCAAGCAGCTCTCCCGCGGCGAGCTGCTGACCGCAGCCAAAACCCACAGCGGCCTGGGAGTGGAGCACTACACCACCATCACCTCGCCCATCAGAAGACTCCTGGATCTGTTGATGCAGCACCAGCTCCACTCCCTGGTCAGACGGGAGGAACTGCGATTCAATGAAAAGGCCTGCAAGGATTTCACCGCCGTCATCACCCGCACCATGACTGCCGCCAACGCGGTCAAGCAGCAGCGCCACCGCTACTGGCTGCTGAAATACCTTGAGGCCAGAAAGGGAACCCGTCTCCCCGCCCTGGTCCTCGAATCCACCCCCAGGCGGATCTTCCTCCTGCTCACCGATATCCTCATGGACATCGATCTTCCCGCTCCCAACGGCCCGGCGCCGGAACCGGGGGGTACCGTGGAGGTCACTGTCGCCAAGGTGGACGCCCTGGACAACAGCTTCCGCTTTGAATGGTAAGACTCTGAGCCCCCCTGACAGCAGGCGTGTTCCTGTTATTTGTCGAAGGCGGCCTTGACCACCGGCAATTCCTGCCAACTGGTGGTGTAGGCCGGTGACTTGTATGACTGCCGCATCTCCCAGGATTTACCGGCCCCGGTGAGCCCGTAGCGGATGGTGTCTGTGCCCCATCTGCTGTTGATCTGATCGAGGGCGCCCATGAGCGGTTTATTCTCTGCCGTGGCCGGGGAGAACAAGCTCTGTTGTCGAGGCCCCTGCGGCACCAGACCGGTGAGCAGAACACCGGCCTTCTGATACCGGTATCCCGACTTGTAGATTCCCTGGAGACAGTGCAGGGCAGCGGCGATCAGGGCCGGGGTGCTGGATGTGGGATCCGCCAGAGAGATGGTCTGGCCGTTGGAGTAGAGGGTTGATGGCTCACCGAAACGGCTGGTGGCGAGAAAAAGATGGAGGGCTCCGGCCTCAAGCCGTTGTTCCCGGAGCTTCACTGCCGCCCGCGCCGCAAAGGTGATGACCGCCTCCCGGAGATCGCTGATGGCCGTGACCGGTTGACCGAAGGATCTGGAGGTGACGATGGATTTTTTACTGGCCGGGGCCTTGTCCAGGGGGAGGCAGGAAGTCCCGTTCAACTCGAGGACAACCCGCGCCCCCACCACCGTCAAATGTTTGCGCACCCATTCCGGGTCCGCCTTCTTCAACGTCAGTCCGTTATAAATCCCCTGCCGGTTCAGCTTTGCCGTAAATCGGCGGCCAATTCCCCAGATGTCCTGGACATCGATCCGGGCAAGGACCCCATCCGTCTGCCCATCGCAGGCAAGCTCAAAGACGCCCTGATGCCGGGAATCGGTCCGGGTTTCCTTCTTGGCCACCCGGGCCGCGATCTTGGCCAGGGTTTTCGTTGGTCCGATGCCGATGGAGACCGGAATTCCCACCTCCCTTCTGACCCGTTCCCTGAGCTCCGCCCCATAGTCCAGGCGGTTCAAGCCGTCGCCGCCCGGCAGGGACAGGAAGGCCTCATCGATGGAGTAGACCTCGAGATCCGCCTCCATCCGGTGCAGGACATCCATCACCCGGGCGGAAAGATCGCCGTACAGGGCGTAGTTGGAAGAAAAAATATGGACGTTTCGCCGGATGGCAAAGGATTTGAGCTTGAAATAAGGTTCGCCCATGGGGATCCCCATGGCCTTGGCCTCATTGGAGCGGGAGATGACACAGCCGTCGTTATTGGACAGCACCACCACCGGCTGTCCGTTCAGGGCGGGACGAAAGAGGCGCTCACAGGAGACATAGAAGTTATTACAGTCCACCAGGGCGAAGACCTTTTTCACAGGACCCTCACTGGAAAATGGTTCGACCGGAAAGACCAAGGGGAAAAGAGGTCAAAACTGATGAATGACACTGGTCACCACCCCCCACACCTCACAGCCGGACTCTTCGGTGATCGCCACCGCCGGATAGGCGGCATTGGCCGCCACCAGCCACCATGCCGAGTCCCGCTGCACCAGCTGCTTGATGGTCAGCTCACCACGCAGAATGGCAATCACCATCTTGCCGTGCGCCCCTTGCACGGAACGGTCCACCACCAGGATGTCTCCATGATTAATCCCGGCGCCGGTCATGGAATCCCCTGCCACCCGCACAAAAAAAGTAGCCGCCGGGTTTTGGATCAGCAACTCATTGAGATCAAGTTTCCGGTCAATATGATCTTCGGCAGGGGAGGGAAACCCGGCAGAGACGCCACTGGAGAAGAGCGAGCAAACCACCCTGGTCTTTTGTTCAAGCCCATGGATGGCGGCAATGGTTGCGTCTGACTTGATCATAATTTTTGTAAAAAAGCTCGGGAATCACAAGCCCCTGCCATGAACGGTCATCCGAAAATGGCAGGGGGGAAGAGTGCAAAAGACAGAATCAAAAAGGGATCAGAAGGTATAGGTCAGTCCCATGCTCAGAAGATGGGCGGAGGAATCGGTGAAGGTTCCATTGGCCCGGCCATTGCTCACTGAGCGGCTGTCCTTATCATCATAGAGATAGCCGGCGCCGATCTCCACCTGCTGACTCACCTGGTAGCGCACGCCCACGGAATAGAGATAGGCGTCGGAGTCAGGGAGATCAAAGAGCAGGGTGCTGTCCGGCACCGGGCTTTTATCATAGGCAAAACCCGCCATCAGGGTCCAGAGATCATTGAGAACATAGGAGAGTCCCACTCGATAGGTATTGCTGTCCTCCCAGTCTTTAGTGACGGGAACTCCAAAGGTGGCGATGAGTACGGGATTGGTGAGGACGGGATCATAGTGAAAGGTAATATCTTCATAGTCCGACCAGTAGGTCCGCTCCCAGGTCAGCTCCACGGTCAGCTTGTCAAGGGTATAGGCACCGGAAACGGCCAGCACCGCCGGGGCCGGAACGGACACACTGCCGCCGGTGGACACCGAGGTGGCGGTGGGGTAATTGGTTCCCAGCAGAGCGTCACCCTCCAGATCAAGATCGACCTTGGAACGATAGGTCAGGGCCAGGTTCAGATCCTTCGTCGGCTTGGCCGACAGGGCGGCGTTCCAGCCAAATTCGGTGGTATCCCCTTCCACCAGACGACTCCCCCTGATCCCTGGTGCTCGAACAACGCCGTTACTGCTCACCTGGGCCGAGCTGTAGAGCAGACGGGGGCCGGCGGCAAGGGAGAAGTAATCACAGAACTTGTAGGCCACGGTGGGGTTGATATCAAAGACCTTGAGGCTGTACTCTTCGGCAAAGGTGCGGGGATAGGGCTGCTCCCAGCGCTTGGCCAGGCCATAGGGGGCGGTCACCGAAAAACCGAAGCGAAAATTATTCACCTCGGGTGACACCATGAACACGGTGGGCATCAGAAAATTTTCCTTTTTTGACTCCCCGTCATAGGCGGCGCCGCGATTATCATCATAACTGATCGATGGCAGATGGATATAGGTCAGATCACCCTCAACCAGCCATTTGTCCTTGGCCGTCCAGGCCATATTGGCGGGATTGAAATAACTGCTGTCAGCGCCATTGGCAGAGGCAATATTGGCGCCCGCCTTGGCAGTGGAATCCACCGACTGTTCAGGAATCCGATAGCCGGCGGCCAAGGCTGACCCGGCACCCCAGAGAACTGCCAGGGCAGCCACAGCAAGTGTCTTTTTCATTGTTGCTCCTTTAAAAAAGTAGAGGTTTCAACCAGCCGGAGCATCCAGCCAGCCATTGCCATTCCACAGATCCAACGGGGTCTGAAAGGGTTACAGCTTCATGTTTGCACCGCAATAGAGATAGCGCTTGATCTTATGGGTGGCGGTCTTGATAAAGGGTTCCTGGCGTTCAAAGATTCGTGCCAGTCGAGCCGCCGGCGACACCTGCCCATTGATCGTGGTCCGCATATCGGCCAGCATCGCCTCAATATATTCATGCCGCTGCGGTCGCCCCTGGCCCACGGTGGCGGCGTCAATGTATTCATAATCGGGATAGACCCAGGCCTCCAGACGGCCATTATTCTCAACCACCAGAGACTCCACCACCCCGGGGGTGACATTGATCTTGTGCTCAATGGCCTCGGGATAAACATTTTCTCCGTTGGACATGACAATGACATTTTTTGATCGGCCCCGGATGTGGAGGTTCCCGAAGTCGTCAATAAATCCCAGATCACCGGTGGCGATCCAGCCGTCAGCGGTAATGGCTTCCGCCGTGGCGTCGGGATCATTATAGTATCCGAGCATGACATTGGGGCCCTGTCCATAAATCTCACCAATCCCGGTGACGGGGTCGGGGTGGACAATCTTGATCGTTACCCCGGGCACCGGCTTGCCGGTGGAGCCCACCACGATACTCTTGTCGCCGGGCGGGCCGCCGGCCAGCAGGGGGGAGCATTCGGTCAGACCGTAGCCGATGAGATAGGGGAACTCGGCATTGGAAAGAAATTGCTCAACCTCCGGGTTCAGGGCTGCTCCGCCGATCCCCATTATTTTCAAGTTGCCGCCGAAAAACTCGAGGAGCCTGGCGCCGATGCGTCTATGGATAAACTTTCTTCCAATCTCCAACTTGCACAACAGGGACAGGGTGAAACTCTCGTTAATTTTGGGAAGCACCCTTTTTTTATAAATCTTTTCCAGGACCAGGGGCACCGCAAAGATGGCGTAGGGTCGTTCATGGCGGCAGAGTTTCTCCAGAATGGCAGGGGTCGGGGTCTTGCCGGCGTAGGCAATTCTCGCCCCCCGCAGCAGGGGAAGGATAAACCCCACGGTAAACTCATAGGTATGGGACATGGGCAGGATGGAAAGAAACACCGCGCCCGGCTCAACATCAATCATCTTCGAGGCCGACTGGGCGTTGGCCGCCAGATTGCGATGACTGAGCATCACCGCCTTGGAGTATCCGGAGGTTCCCGAGGTATATAAAATAGAGGCCAGATCATCGGCCGTGACCGTATCAAAGACAACGGGCCCTTTTCCTTCCGCCTCGTCCCGCATTTCCATGGCCCCGGCAAGATAGTCGGAAAAGGGCTCCACGGCCAAGGCATTGAAGCTTGCCACGGAGTCATCGAGGGTGATAATCCGGCGCAGGCTCTGTTGTTTGAGCTCATATATTTTTTCAATCTGCCGTTCCGTGGTGAAAAGCACCGGAACCCGCATCTCGGTCAGGATATGATGAACATCGGATTCCGGTAAATCCGGGAGAATGGGCACCGCCACCGCCCCCAGGCGAATAATGGCGAAATAGGCCATCCCCCAGTTCGGCGAATTTTCGGCCAGGGTGGCGACATGATCTCCCTTCTTCACCCCTTCCCGTGATAAACGCAAGGCCAGGGCAATGATCCGCCGATAAAATTCCCGATACGTCAAAGGAATATCCAGGGCCATACCCACTGCCGGCAGAGCAGAAAATTTTTCCTGACTTGCATCAAGAATATCATTCAGGGAACTGTCCACGCCAATCTGCTTTTCCATGCCAGGCCCTCTTTCTATTGTATTGATATTCCAGCAACAATATGAAACAAAAGAACGATATAATGACCCACAGTTCTTTCCTGTACGCGCCTTCGATCTTACCCCAACGCGGGCAACAAGCCCGCAACCCAATAATCCGTACAATATGAGCCGATCCTTTTGTATAATGAAAAATATCAACAAATTTCGTAACTATTCAGCTGAATTTATTTTGTATTTTTTAAAAAAAGTTCTTG
>JACDZF010000141.1 GCA_013426795.1 Desulfocapsa sp.
GCCGCCAGGGAGGCAAGGGTGTGTTTCGTGGCGAATGGGAAGACACGAAAGATGCTTTTGATTACTGGGCAAAGACGTTCCGCAAGCGGCTTGACGAGATGCGTCAAAAATAACCTGCTCTGACATTCCGGCCACCTGCCCTTTCCGCCATGAAGGGGTAGGTGGCCGGGAGAAAGGTGGCTCCGGCAGGTTGAGCAGTCTTTTACGTTGCCTGTTCCTTCGGGCTACTGGGCCACCAGTTCCACCCGGCGGTTTTTGGCCTTGCCTTCATCGGTCTTGTTGGATGCCACAGGAGCTGCCGGACCGGCAGCAAAGGGGGTGAGCCGGGCTGCGGCAATGCTGTGTTTGCTCACCAGGGCATTCACCACTGAGGCGGCCCGATCCTGGGACAGTTTGACATTATGGGCAAACTGTCCCACATTGTCGGTATGCCCCACCACATAGACCTTGAGGTTGGCATCGGCCTTAAGCATCTTGACAATCTCGGCCAAGGCCGGATCAGAGGCAGGTTTCAGATCGGCCTTGTTGGTATCAAAATAAATGCCATAAACCGCCACCCGCCCGGTTTCCTTGATGCTGCCGGAGAGGGCGTCGGCATTGGCGACCACATCCTGCTTCATAAGCTGTTTTTCCACCATCTGAACATTATACATCCCGTTGTTCGCCCCGGACCTCGGCCCACACTTCTTTATCCTCTTTGACGATGCGGATAATGGAATACTGGGTTCCGCCATCTACAAATTCATAGATCTGGTCTCCACCCACGGCCTTGGCTGCATTGACATAATTGCGGATCACCTGAAGGCCGCTGGGATGGGTGATGCCTTCTTTGGCGGTATAGGCGGCAAAGGTCCGACGTCCTTCCACTTTTTCCGATGTATCCGACCCTGTCTTGAATTTATAGCGGTCAAATTCCAGGGCTTCGTAACTGGAAATACGAAAGCCGGGCATACGGGAAAAAAGATCCGGGTCTTTGCTGCCTGCAATGTCACTGGGATCACCGGCTGCAAGGGCCAATTTCAAGGGGGTCAGGCACAAAATCAGGAACAAAACAGACAGAACTGGAATAATACGATTTTGCATGGGTTCCCCTTTTTAATTGATTTTATACCATGGACATGGCCCGGTCAGATAAAAGTGCCATCATTGTACGCGGTGACGCATTCCATTGCAACGGATTCGGGGAAGCTCCATTTTCATGGTTCTGCCATGATCGAACTCAGAGACAAATCTTGTTTTTGAGCCTGAATCAGGGGGAGCATCATCAACCTGCGGGGGATGCGGGATCGACCTCCGCCTCCCTTTCCCCCACTATCCTGATATCAAGGGGGGTGTTGGTGTCGAGATGAACATCACGCTGGGGAAAGGCCATGGCGATGGCAGCTTCCTGGAATTTCTGGTCAATGACCCGGTGCAGATCACTTTTGACGGCGACGCGTTCATCGACGGAACCGATAAAACAGCGGAGGGTCAGGAGCAGGGCATTGTCGCCAAAGCTGTCAAAGGTGACCACCGGTTTTGGATCGACCAGGACCCGCTCGTTCTTTTCCGCGGTTTCCCTCATCAGGGTCATGGCCGTGTCGACATCACTGCCATAGGCTATCCCAACGGGCACCAGGATGCGGATCACATTGTCCGACAGCGACCAGTTGAGCAGACGGCCGGTAATAAATTCCTTGTTGGGCACCAGCAGTTCCTTTCTGTCAAAGTCACGAATGGTGGTGGCTCGATTACGAATGCGGGTTACCACGCCATCGGTGGTGCCAACGGTGACCACATCGCCCACCCGGATGGGCCGCTCGAACAGAATGATAAGGCCGCTGATGAAATTGGCGACGATTTCCTGCAAACCAAAACCGATACCAACACCCAGGGCGGCAACCAGCCACTGGATCTGCGACCAGCTGAACCCAAGAATACTGGCAATGCTCATTATCCCTACGCCGCCGATCAGATAGCCCGACAAAGTGGTGACGGTATAGCGGCTACCGGCGGTTATATCCAGGTGCTTGAGCAGGATAATTTTCAGAAGCGAAGGGAAATGGCGCGTGGCCGTCAAGGTTATAATCCCGATAAACAGGGCGAGACCGGCGTCTGCCATGGTCACGGGTACCGTGCTTGTCTGACCGTTGACCACGGAGCTGTATTTCCAGAGGGTGAACTCGTTAAAGATGCGCAGTGCCGGCAGCACTTCCGCCCAGACCAGCCACAGCCCGATACAGGCGCTGATGGCCACCAGGGTGTTCAGGAGTTTTTGGCTCTCCGTGCTCAGCTCGATCAGATCCTCCACCTGCATCTCCATTGGGCTGGTGGCTTCCACTGCTTGCCCCTCCTCCGTCTTTGCCTGGGCAGAGAGAAGCAAGGCCTTTTCGAAGGAAAGCCTGCGGCTGGACTGGATCAGCCAGCGCTGGATGAGCTGGTGGCAGACAACAAGGCCGAAGGCAAGCCAGAGACTGCTGAGAAGGCATCGCAGCAGGGAGCCCACCGCGAAGACATATCCGGCAATGACCAGCCCGATCATCCCCAGCGGAATAAGCAGGATTCCAGTAAAAAGGAGCGGATACAGGCGGGCCAGAAGACGCCTGGAATGCCCTTCGACAAAGCTTCGCCACACCCCGGTCCGGGGATGGAGGATCCGATAGAGAATAACCGTGATGATGGCCAGGGTGACAATAAGAATCAGGCGGGCCAGAATATGACTGCCGCCGGTCCGAAAACCTATATTAAAGGCCAGCTGGGCAATAAATAAAGCGGGCAGAAAGGCAACCGTAAACAATCCGGCTTCGCGGCGCAGCAGATTGATGGTCGTCCTCGACCAGTGAAAAAAGTCAGCGGCCAGACCTTTCGGACGCAGCAGATTGGAAAGCACGCGCAGGATAAAGAGTCGATAGGAGAAGGCGGCCAGGACTGATGCCAGCCCCTGGGAGAAAATCGTTGCCTCGGCCAGGGAGTAAATTTGCCAGCTCAGGGTCATGGGCAGCAGCGGCCACGCCAGCGCCAGGAGCAGGGTCAGGCCCAGTGCCTGGAGAGGAAGGTCGAATTGATAGGTGGCGGGATTGGCGGCCAAGCGGATGGTGGTTTCAAGCCGGGCACGAATCCGCCCTTTGAAGCCGATGAGGCCGGCGGTTATTATGGCGGCCAGAATAAGAAACACCGAGGAGCCCGTTTGTCCAGCAAGGGCTTTCGCGGTCTTAAGCCATGGTCCTGGAGCAAAGAGCACTCCTGTTTCGGATGCCAGGCTCTGCAAATCCTTGAGACCCATCATGGGCACACTTCGTATCCAGAGAAGTCGCTCTGCCAGAAAATTGCCAATGGAGACAACGGTTTTCAGGAGTTGAAGGGAGAAGACTTCCATCTCGGAGAGCACCCCGAGGTACGACTGGCTGGAGGCAATAATTTTTTCAAGGATATCCCGCCGACTGACGAGCAGTTTGCGCAGTTCCGGGGCCAGCGTTTTGACCTCATCCGGAGAAGAGCCGGTGGTGAGCTCGGTGATATATTGGTCAATATCATCGAGCTTCTTGAGTTCCTCCGCCGATTGCACCTGGAGCAGCCCGGTCTCGGCAAGGGCCTCTCCATTCCTGGCCATTTTTTTCCGCAGCAGCCTTGGGTCAGGAAGGTTTCTCCGCTGCTCGAACAAAAACAGACCAAGGGCCTGGCTTAATCCGGCCAGTTCAATCTTTTGCTTGGCGTTTTTCGAACTCTCCTCGAGTTTTTTTAACTCCTTCTCAAGATTTTCCTTCTCTAAAGCACTTCGCTCCAGGGCGCTGATCAGCCCTTGCAGCTTATCTCCCAACGAGGCGTTCATCGCCGCCGCCTGCCGCAGAACAGCGGGGCTGTCGGCCACCTGGCGCATTGCCTCTTCGGCCTGGCCCACACTCCTGGTCGCCTCCGCCTGGCGCTTGCGGTTTACTTTTGCCTCCAGGCTCTGCACCTGGGCGCGGGCCACCTCCAGGCGTGCCGCAGCTGCTTCCCGCTGGACATCAGCCAGCTCCACCAGCACCGGCATGCTCACCAGCTCCTGATTGAGCATGCCGGCTTCACTGTGCAATGCCTGGAGCTGAGTCTGCTGCATCCAGCTCCGGGCCTCCATCACCAGGGGAGAGCCAGATACCGGTTCCTTAATCACATCCAGCAGTTTTTTCTCGTTTTCAGATATTTCAGCGAGTCGATGACCGGCCAGGACTGGTCGATCTTTCTGAACGCTGAGCTGACGGGTCGTGGATAAAAGATCTGTCTCCAGCGTTGCAAAACCGGCTTTTGCCTTCAGCAGTTGCTGCTCAAGGTCTTTCAGGGGCACCTGCTCAAAATCATCGTCTGCCGGATCCTTTGGCTGATCCTGAGACTGGGGCTTAGTCGCCATCTCTTCCCGAATTTTCCGGATATCGTCGGGCCCCGTCTCGATGTACTGGGCAAACTTCCTGGCAAGGGCGTCGTTGGATGTTGCCGATGTCAGATTTTCCTGGATTTTACGGTACAGTTCACGGAGCTCAGTTTTCGTGGCCTCATCCAGGACGGTGGTTTTGGCGAGTTCGTCGATTTTGGCCTGGAGAATTTCAGAAGAGACGAGCGCCACCTCATCCTTGGGGGTTTCAGGAATATTTGCCGCCCGCCCCCCATCAATCCAGAAAACAATCAGGACAAAGAGGAGGAGCAGGCGGGCGGGAGAGGCGACGGTTCGTGTCAGATTCGGCATGGTGAGTGGGAACAGAACGATGGGAGATGGGAAACGGATTTTTTTACCTTCCTGATTGCGCACGGGGCTCCGTCGGTGGGCGGTTTAACGACCATATCGGGCCGTGAAGCTTGCCTTGTCAAGGGTGCTGCCATGGATCATAAACCCGATATGGGCGGCGGTCGCATCGGACGGGACATCCAGTCGATCAACCTTGAGCGCGTATATGGTAAAAATATAGCGGTGCGGCGAATCTCCCGGCGGCGGGCAGGCACCGCCAAAGGCGTGGGTGCCGAAATCAGTCCGCCCCTGAACGGCCCCCGGCGGCAGCAGCTTCCCGGAAGGCTCACCCGCGCCCGCGGCAATCCCGGTGGCACTGGCGGGGATATTATAGACAAGCCAGTGCCACCAGCCCGACCCGGTGGGCGCATCGGGATCATAGACGGTGATGGCATAGCTCCTGGTGTCCGGTGGACCAGCCGTCCATTGCAGCGCCGGGGATTGGTTTTTCCCGGAGCAGCCAAATCCGGAAAAAACCTGCTCTTCGGTGAGAACAGCATCCGCCTTGATGGTCGGGCTGGTCAGTTGAAAGTCCCCGGCATGGGCCCCCGTTGAGGCCAGGCAACACAGGAGAAGGAGTGCAATGGGTGTTCTGAGCATACCGGATTCCTCTTTGTGGGTGGTCACAGGGGCAGCACCAGAGTTATGGCTGCCCCCCATGGAGCGCGGTGGAAGGCCATCCCCGCCGACAACCGTTTCCAGGGATACCTCCGCCGACCAGCCGAGTCTTGGCACACGGTATGGGTATAAAGAAGCAAAAGCTCAATTTGTGCAACGAAAAAAATCTTTTCCCCTTTTTTTTATGGAATTCAAGGGACAGTATCTGAAAAACGGGGAGATACGGAGAAGGGGTACCGTGTCCACTTCTTGCGCGGCGGAACCTTCCGCCCATCCAGAATCCTGCTCGCTAACAAAAAATAGGGTCAGGATAACAGCAGGTTGTTGGCAAATTTGATAAGCGGAACAATCAACTTGGAGAGGACTCCTGTCACCGCCAGGAGAATAATCAAAAGAAAGCCATATTTTTCTAAAGAAGCGTAAGTACGGGCAAGATCAGGGGGGAGAAGTCCGGCGAGAATCTTGCTGCCGTCAAGGGGTGGAATGGGCAGCAAATTAAAGATACAGAGGACCAGATTAATCCAGACGCTGGCGACGAGGGTGCTGTTCAAGGGGGTCAGGATGGCTTCCCCCGCAACAGAGTAGGGTATGAACTGCGCGAGCATCCAGATAAGTTTGGCCATCAGGGCACTGATAAGGGCCAGCGCCAAATTCGTAGCCGGCCCGGCCAGGGCCACCCAGAGCATATCCCTTTCCGGATTTCGAAAATAGGCCGTATTCACCGGCACCGGCTTGGCCCAGCCAAAATTAACAATAAAAAAAGCTATGGTTCCCAAGGGATCCAGATGCTTCAGCGGGTTCAAGGTCAGACGCCCCAAGGCATGTGCGGTCGGGTCTCCCAGCCTGAACGCCACATACCCATGGGCAAATTCGTGAACCGTAAGGGCCAGCAGCAGAGGCGGGGCCATGATAATAAGTTGCGCAATCGTTTCATTCATAATAAAGGTTCGGAGTTTTTATCTCAAGAATATCAGCCGGTAAAGACTGCTAATCGAGGCCAGACCGTTCTCACGGAAATTTTATGAAGAGTAAGCACCGTTCCTTGAGAACGCAACCAAGCCCGGTTGCACCGTCTCCCTCTCCATCTCCTTCATATATCATGGCGAGCTTTTTCACTGCACCTGCACCCCGCGCTCCTTGGGCCCACCAGCCATCATATCTCTTCCTGCAACAGGGATCAGTGAAATAATTCTCCGCAGAAAAAGAAACAGGCCTTGAGGAAACAATGAAACTAAGGTATATAACCCTATCTTTTCGCACCAGTAGCTCAGCTGGATAGAGCAACGGACTACGAATCCGTAGGTCGGGGGTCCGAATCCCTCCTGGTGCACCAATAAAATCAAGTGCTTAGCCAACATCTGGTTATGTGCTTTTTTGCTTTTTAGCTCAGTGGGTCACACATGGGTCACACTCGAAAAGGAAGCCGCGCCTTTTTCGGAATTTCCCGAATAATAAAAAAACCGCCTCCCTCTCGAAAGAAAGAAGCGGTCAATGCGTGATCCTGATTTGCCAGTCCCGTTTTTCAGGGCCAGAATGTCCACTCACAATCTGTGGTTGAGCAACCGCGCGCCCTACCCGCAACCTCCCCGTAACCTTGCCGTCAAGAGGGCTATCATCCCGTTTTGAATCTGAGGTTTTCTAAGGTTATGCCCTGGTTTGAAATTCCAACTTATTCCAATTAATTTCACTTTCCAATCAACTCCCTGACCAGCAACATCTGTCACTGCCACCATTCCCGTTCTTGCAGTGATTTCATCCAGTGCGGTTAGTCCTGCCTCCGGTAGCCAGATACGGAGCACCTCACTATTGACTGACAGTTCCCTCAAATTCCGGTCATCGATTAAGCCAGTAAGCTACTGTAATTCAAGAACTTTATTTTGTCTGCGCGAGAATGGCCACATGTAAAAATTCCCCTATTTATTTCATTGCTTATGGATAGCTGAAAAGGCTACGCTAGTGACAAGAAAAAACTGGTTTTCATTTCAAAAGGGCGTATGATCATTATAAGAGTAATTCCATTTCTAAATCAAATATGCTATAATGGTTTTACCCAACTGGAGGTGAGACTATGGCACGAACAGCAAGTGGCAAAGATGTCCTCGA
>JACDZF010000142.1 GCA_013426795.1 Desulfocapsa sp.
CGCATCCGCGATGACTCCTGGCGCAAACGCATGGATTCCTCCGACTCTTCATAGAGCAGGCGCGCCTCCACCGCGGGCCGCCGGACTGCGGAAAGACCAAGAACGGTGATGGTGAACTCCACTTCACCCCGTCTGATCCGCAAGACCTCGCCAATCTGGACGATCCGTGCAGATCGAACCCGATTGCCGTTCACCTGGACCTTGCCGCCGCCCACCGCCTGCGCCGCCAGGGATCTGGTCTTGAAAAATCGGGCCGCCCACAGCCATTTGTCAAGGCGCACCGGGGTGGCAACTGCCTGTTCCGCACTCATGCTTCTCCCATCCGGGAACGATCCTCAAAAGACAGGTCGATGGGCGACTCCAATCAGATCCTGCCCGGTGAGTCTGACCCCCATGCTCCATTCAGCTGCTGAATTTACACCGATTCCATGGGAAACGCACAAAAAAAGACGGCATCACCTGCTGAAATCCATTGAACTTCTGCATTGTCGAACCGGGGAAAAAAGGGTAAACAGAAAAAATTTTTGTAGCCTGGACACCAATGGCCCCCGTTTCAATGGTGTTTATCTTTCATCAATTTTTTCCATCAGGAATTCAAATGCTTGTAAAAAATATCTTCGATCGACACACGACCACCTTCAGTTTTGAATTTTTTCCGCCCAGACCGGGAATTGCGGAAGAGGCGGCCGCCGACCGAATCCTTGCCACCATTAAAAATCTTATGCCCCTCGCTCCATCCTATGTCAGCGTCACCTACGGCGCCGGCGGCTCCTCCCGCCACCGCACCCGTGACCTGGTGGTCAGAATCAAGCAGGAAACCAATATCACCGTGGTTTCCCATCTGACCTGCGTGGGCTCAAGCAAAAAAGAGATCCACGAGATTCTGGAGAGATACCAGGAGATCGGGATCCTCAATATCCTGGCCCTGCGCGGCGATCCACCCAAGGGCGTGGCTGACTTTGTCCAGCCGGAGAACGGATTTAACCATGCCGCGGAGCTGGTGACCTCTATCAAGAATCATTTCCCGGAGATGTGCGTCGGCGTGGCCGGGTTCCCCGAAGGCCATCCGGCCACCCCCAACCGTCTCCTTGAGATTGACCATATGAAGGCCAAGGTCGATGCCGGGGCCGACTATATCGTCACCCAGCTCTTCTTTGATAACCGTGTTTTTTATGACTACTGCGAACGCTGCGAACTGGCCGGCATCCGGGTGCCCATTATCGCCGGGATCATGCCGGTGACCACCCGCAAGGGGCTGATCCGCACGGCTGAGCTGGCGGGCGGCACCAATATCCCGGCTCGCCTGTTGAAGGCGGTTTACCGGGCGGAAAATGACTCCTATGTGGAAAAGGTGGGGATTCACTGGGCCACCGAACAGATTCGCGACCTCATCGATCATGATGTGCGCGGGGTTCAGTTCTTCACCCTCAACTCTTCCACGGCCACCCAGCAGATCTATTCGTCTCTGGGGGTCAGCAACTCCAAGCAGCTCAGGGAGTAAGCGGATGGCTGCCATCATCAATATCGAAGCAGTGGGGATCAAGGACATCCAGCTTCCGGTGCGCATCCTCGAAAAAAACGGCGGCCTGCAAAACACCGTGGCCACGGTGAGCATGCAGGCGCGGATGCCGGGAATCCATCGCGAAAGCTGCGTCAGTGTCTTTACCAGCTCCCTCAACCGCTATATGGACGAGATGAGCGTCACCATCTTTTCCACCCTGCTGGAGGAGGTCAGGGTGGCGCTCAATGCCGAATCCGCCAGCATCGTCATGTCCTTCCCCTTCTTTATCGAGAAAAAAGCCCCGGTCACCGGAACCCCCAGCCTCATGGAATACAACTGCACCTTCACCGGCAGCATCCATGGCGCCGGCAGGAAAGAAGATTTTATCCTCTCGGTGCTGGTGCCCGTCACCACCCTCTGCCCCTGTTCAAAGGAGATCAGCAGCGTCGGCGCCCATAATCAGCGGGCGGAAGTCAGTCTCAATGTGAAATTCAGGAAATTTATCTGGATGGAGGATCTGATTACCATGGTCGAGCAGTCGGCATCCTGCCCGGTTTACGCCCTGCTCAAACGGCCGGACGAAAAATTTGTCACCGAACAGGCCTACAAGAACCCCATGTTTGTCGAGGACGTGGTGCGCAAGGTGGCCACCGCCGCCCTCGCCCATCCCGATATCGGCTGGTTTTCCGCCGGAGTGGAGAGTTTTGAGTCCATCCATAAACACAGCGCCTATGCCTATGTGGACAGTGAAGATATCAGCTGAGCCAGCCCTTAATGAAACGGGCTGGACACAGGCTCATTTTGTTCGACATTGGGTGCAGTGGACGAGCCATTGAGCTCTTCCTCGTCAAGGTTGGAGAAGTCTGAGAGCAGGGGCTCCGCTTTTTTCAATGATTTGATGATGGAAACCGGCCCCACCCAGAGGACGAATTTTTCGTTATACTCCGTCTCGGCGCTGGCCGTTTGCGGCATCATCAGGGTCTTTCCGCTGAGGTGGTCAATGGCCAGGACTTCCAGGGAGGTCTTGGCCCGCAGGATCTCGTTATTGGTCACCAACCAGTCCACCCGGGTCCGTATCGTGCCGAAGACATCGACGGTGACATAGACATCCACCTCCGCCTCGGAAGGCGGAACCACATTCACCCCCTTCAGGTAAAGGTAGGTCTGGAGCAGTCCGGAGAGATACTGGAGATCATTGGAGGTCAGCTCCGTGGAATTGGTGAAGGCGCCCAGACCCTTGAATTCGGTGCCGGTCTGGACAAGACCTCCCGCTCCCCTCTCCTCGCTTTCCCTTGTGTCTTGAGTGGGATACCTTTCAGTGGTGGTCGGTAACTGGGTATAGTCGCCGCGAAAGGTGGAGACTACGGATAAGCGACCGCCTATGAGATTGCCGGTTCCGGTATCGCCAATGGCATTGACGAAGAGGTTGACCTTCTTTCCTTTTATCTGACTCAGGTCTATCTGTTTGATGGCCCCACGGGTGGCGGCGGCCACCAGCTCCTGCTCCACCGAAAATCGCTTGCCGCCGCCATGCCCCGGCAGGCCGGTGATGGCTCCGCAGCCGGAGAAAAGGAGCAAGGTGCCAACGAGGAGAAAGGTCCAGGTGTATGTCTTCATGGTGCCCTGTGTCAAAAGAGAATGATTATGGTTCACGCAGCCCTTCGTCCAGGGCCCGGATTACCGGATAGAGAAAATAGGAGATAACGCTGCGTTTGCCCACCTTGATCTCGGCCCTGACTTTCATCCCGGGCATCAGGCGGAATCCTGGCGGCACATTGCGCAGTTGCTGGGAGAGCAGATCAATGCGGGTCCGGTAAAAGGCGGCGGGCCCCTCCTGTTCCTTCTCGATCTTGTCCATGGCCACAGGGCTATTTTGCTGAAAAGAATCCTCGCTGATAACTCGAACCTTGCCGGGCAGGGTGTCGTGGCGCTGGAAGGGGAAGGCATCGAGCTTGACCCGTACCGTGTCTCCGATGCGAATCCTGCCAATATCTCTGGCCTCCACCTCCACTTCCACCTCGATAACACTATCCAGGGGCACCAGGGTGAGCAGAGGCTCAGCCGGCTGGATAACCGATCCCACCGACCGCTCGGCCATCTTGAGGACAATCCCGCGCTGGGGAGCGCGGAGGGAAACCAGATCGTTCAGGCGCTTGGCCTTATTGAAATCCTCGGCAATTTTTTCCAACTCGTTGCGCAGCACCACCTCCTGCTCCATCAACTGGCCTTTGCGCTCGGCCACAAAACGTAACCAGTCCGACTCATTTTGTTTCAGCTCAGTGATGGTCACCTCGGCCTCGGCCTTGAGGTTGGCAATGGCATCTGCCGCTTGGAATCTGACCTTCTGGGCATCAAGGATGCGTAAACGGTGGTCTTCTTTCTGGGGCAGCTTGGCGATACTTCCCTCCATATCACGGTGCAGCTTGAGTTGCCGCTCCTGGCCCTCCTGCTGCACCGAGTTCAGGGCAAGTTTGGCACGCAGGGCAGCGTTTTTGTCATCGGTCAGTTGTCTGCTTTGCATCAGGATCTTTTTGCGCTGGCCATGAACCTGCTCCTGCAAACGACCTTCCGGGCCTTCCTCGGGTTTGGCCTGAAAGGGTTTCTCTTCAAGCTCGGCCCTGATCCGCCGAAGCTGGGCACCCTTGGCGATATTCTGCTTGGCAAGCTGGCTCAGGTCGGCACTGGTAAAGGTGGGGTCGAGGGTGGCGAGGATCTGATCCTTCTCCACCACATCGCCCACATGGACATCCAGGGTACGAATAACAGCCGTGTTGAGGGATTGGATAACGATGGTCGGGGTTGTGGTGATCAGCCGTCCCTGGGCGACCACGATGCGATCCACACTGAAGAGAATCGCCCCGGTCACGCTTGCTACCAGGGCAAAGAGAATAATGTAGAGCACCCAGCGCACCTTGCCGGGTACGGGCCGCTCCTCGATCTCCACCGCGTCGGGCTGGTATTCGAGAATTTCCGGGGTGAGCTTGCAGTCTTTATTCTTCATGTCTCTGTTCTTCTGTGATATCCATCTGTTCCTGCCAGAGCTTGCGATAGAGCGGGCAGTCCTGCAAAAGTTTCGAATGCGGCCCATGACCGACCAGCGCGCCATTATCCAGGACAATGATGGTGTCGGCATTGATGAGCATGGACAGACGGTGCGAGACAATAATCACGGTGCGGTTTTTTGCCATGACCGCCAGGTTTTCGCGGACGATCCGTTCGCTTTCCGGGTCCAGCGAGCTGGTGGCCTCGTCGAGCAGAAGGATATCCGGACGGGTGAGCAGGGCGCGGGCAATGGCCAGGCGTTGACGCTGGCCGCCGGACAGGTTTCTCGCCCCTTCCTCCAGCAGGGTGTCGTAGCTTTGCGGCAGGTTGACAATAAACTCATCGGCCCCGGCCTGGGTTGCCGCCTGGATAATTTGCTCCCGGGTGGCCCCGGACTGCCCGGCCCGGATATTATCGGCCACCGAGGCCCGGAACAGAAAACTCTCCTGCAGAACCACGCCCGTGTTGCGGCGCAGGTGGGCGGTATCCAGCTCGTTGAGATAACAGTTGTTGATTCTGATGGTTCCGCTACTGGGAAAATACATCTTCTGCAAGAGCCGGGTCATGGTGGTTTTTCCGGAGCCGCTCGGCCCCACCACGCCCATGGTCTTGCCCACCGGGATGGTGAGGGAGATTTCTTTGAGGACATTGGGCAGATCGGGGGCGTAACGAAAACTCACCCGATCAAGGACAATGTCGCCGCGTAAGGGTGGCCTGGCGCCGTGCCGATCCGCTCCCCATTCCGGTTTGGCGTTCATCACCACCCCCAGCTTTTCCACGGACAGGACCGCCTCCTGATACTGGTTCACCAGACCGACCAGCCGCACCAGGGGCGAGGTCACCCGGCCAGCCAGCATATTAAAGGCGATCAGGGCTCCCACGGTCATCTCGCCGCTGAACACCAGGCTTGCCCCCATCCAGATCAGGGCCACCGACATCAGACGTTCGAGAAAGGTGGTGACGGATTTGGCGGTGATGGAGATCTTGCCCACCCGAAATTCCATGCTGATCGCCTGGGCCACCTTCTCCTCCCATTGCTTGCGGAGCATGGGTTCGATGGCCATGGCCTTGACTGTGGCCAGGCCGTTGATGGTCTCAACCAGCATCGACTGGCGGTTTCCTTCGGCGTCGTAGAGGGCGTTGAGGCGGCGTTTGTACGGGGCGATAAGGATTAGAATAACCAGGGCGACAAGGCTGGTGAAGACCAGTACGATGACGGTAAGGCGGATACTGTAGTAAAAAAGAAAGGGGAGGAAGACAAAAAGGGAGCTGGTCTCGAGCATGGTGAGAAAGACGTTGCCGGTGAGGAACCCGCGAATCTTGGAGGTCTGCTGCATGTGCTTGGTCAGCACTCCGGCCGTAACATGCTCGAAAAAATCGAGGGGCAGATTGAGGAGATGGCGGAAGGTTCGACTGGTGATGCGCAGGTCAATCTTGTTGGTGGCGTGGAGCAGGAGATAGTCACGAAAGAAATCCAGGGCGGCATTCACCAGCAGGGCGCCGGCCATGCCCATGGCGAGGACGTTCAGGGTGGTGATGGCCTGGTTGACCAGAACCTTGTCAATGACGATCTGAAAGAAGATGGGGGTGACCAGGGAGATGGCGTTGATAAAAAGAACGGCCAGGCCAATATCGATAAAGGTCTTTTTCTGGCGAAGGATCTCGGGGATAAACCAGCGCAGACTGAAGGGCTGGGTCTCGTCGGTGAGTTTGAAAACCCGCTTGAGAACATAGAGCTCGCCGCCCCAGATCTCGGTGAACTGCTCACGATTCAGGCGGACATGGCCGCCGCCGGAGCCTTCCAGGGGATCATAGCAGGCAACCTGCGCCTCCGCCTGCTGGCCACCGGCAACGATGACCCCGGCCAGCACCAGATGGCGGCCGTTTTGTAACCGGACAATGGCGGGAAAGGCCTTTTTCAGGTTGAACAGCCCCTGCCAGTCGAGCTTGACCAGTTTGGCCCGGAGGCCCAGGTCCCTGGCCATGCGCAGAAGTTTATCGTGGGCGATCTCGTCACTGCTCAGCCCATACTCATGGAGAAGGCGATCCCTGGTGAGTTCGATCTTATGTTCGCGGGCGACAATGGAAAAACAGACCAGGGCGGTGTTAACCCGCTCGAAACGAAGGATGCCGCCGGCCCAGACCTTGGCAAACTCGGCAAAGGGGACCGTCTGGGATTGTTCCGACGGGCCGGGGGCGAGCAGGGTAATGGTCTGGGGTACCCCCCCTGCCCCCATGCCGATGGCGATGATGATCAGATAGCGGCCATCGCGCAGCTCGGTTATGGCCGGCAGCGCCGCGCCCAGTCCCGCCCATTGTTCCGGCCCGGGCTGGTTAATCAGGGTTTGCAGGCCCTCCTGCCGGGCCAGCCTGGTTACCCTGGCAAAGGTTTCCTTGCCCCCGTTTTCCCCAGTCCCTTCCCCGAGCTGTCCTAATTTCTCGAAAAAACTTTCATATCCGCACGACTCCGCCAGATAACGGCAGCAGCCGATCAGGCCGGCCTGCTGATCCGGCGGCTTTTCCGTTTGCTGACTTCTCACCGGAAGGGATTGGGAGAGCGGCTCTTCGTTGTCTTGGGAAGGCATTGGTGTCATTGAAAGCAGCTTAATATTAAAACGTCTCAATCCTCCCATTTTTGCAAATGGGATACGTGGAAGACTTCATCTCAGTGGCAACCGGTGGTGTCCACAAGACACTTTCTCCATCAAAAATTAGCGAGAAATTAAACAATACTCTCCTCTCATATCTGCCGCTCGTTGTCAACAGGGAAAGTGGCTTGGTGGAACATATGCCTGGCTTACAGGTCCTTGAAAATAAAATTTGCATAAAAATTTGGTAGCGTAGAAAAAGAGAGACCTTGACGATGTGAGAGTAAAAAAGC
>JACDZF010000143.1 GCA_013426795.1 Desulfocapsa sp.
AAAAAATTATCCATCATCTTTTATTCGCTCTTTGATTTTCAGCGGTCATTCTGCCGCTCACTCAATTCATGGAGACGAAGACAAGCTCGAGCCAGACTATCGGCATTACGGGAGGCTAAGATAACTGACCAAGTATCTCGAACAAACCGAGCTAAAATCTGATTATAAGCATAACCAATCTTGGCTGAAGAACCTCGCTCAGGAAGAAGCCCTGCTTTTATCTTTTGGGTGCCATAGCGGCGAACAAGAGAAAGAAGTGTCTGCTTTGGATCATCAAGCAATTCTGGATGTTGTGGCATTTTATCAAGAGGAATGCCACAAAAATTGGAAAATCCCTCTCGGTCTGCAAGCAACCAGGCTTCAATTTCCCTGACTGCCACCCGGAACAGCATTCCATTCGATAAAATTTGTTCACCACGCCAATGAGCAAGCAGTATTGAAGGACAATCAATACGATCCAGATCGGTCAACAATAATACAGGAATGGCGTATGCAGTTTTAGCCAGGCTCGAAAACTTTTTCTTCAAATAGCCATTACCTTGACGACCAATACGCACAGCCACTCGAAGTCCATGATTGACTTCCAGCACAAGACGATCCGCCACAGCCTCACTTAACGCATCCTCTGTAGCGATGTAAAGATCAGTTGTCACCATAAGCTCAACTGTTCAGCTCCTTGCGGACGGGTTTGCGGCAACACCGCATCCGCAACCGTCAGTCCGGCATCGAGTCCTTGCTGCTCGGCCTCGTTGACAGGTCGAACCTGCGTACCTTCCTGGCCAGGTTCCAAAACCACAACCCCATGGGCATCAATACCCTCGTTGCCAAGTATGACCTGACTATGAGTACTGATCATGATTTGACGCCGTATTTTTATTCCTCGTTGAATGCCATGGATCAACAAGGGGATCTGCTCAACAACGGCTTGATGTAGCGAAAGTTCCGGTTCCTCAAGAAGCAGCAGGGAATTACCTTCCAATAACGACCAAAGGATGCCAAGCAGTCGCAAGGTGCCGTCGGAAAAATGATCTTCTCGTTGCCAGCCGGCATGAGGACGGTAATGTTCATAAAGGGCCTCCAGATGTGGTCTTCCTGTTACAGCATCCGGCTTGAATCGTAATTCCCTGAACTGTGGAACTGCGGCGGATAACGCCTTACTAATCTTTGCCAAGCGCTTGTCGCGTGTCTTTTCAGGGCATTTTGCTATCCGTTCCAGAAATCCCTGTCCGAAGGGGTCATCTTCGAGGCGATTTCCACCAATCTTGTCACCGAATTTAAGCAGCTGAGGAATCAAATGAAGATATGTAACGCCGCTGAAATAATCAGCGATCGCTCGAAAACGACCATTGGCTCGTGTTTGCTCCAAATGCGTTTCTGTCAGCAACTGCCCGTCTTTTTTATCATATTCATCAGGACGCGAAAGGATACGACGCTCGCCCTGCCATACTTCTTCGGTAGATACTAATAATCGGTGAGCACCGGTACCTTCAGGTTTGAATCCAAGGACATATCGCCACGAAGGCGATGTGGCATCCATCCGATCAGAAAAATGTACTTCGATTCTCACCTCAGGATCGCGTCGGGCATGCAGACACCGTAACTTGGAAATTCCGCCCCGATCTTCAACTGCCTTCTGTAATCCACCACCTGCCGGTTTGCAGACATCACGCAGGAAACGGAATACATCCAGTAAATTCGATTTTCCAGAGGCGTTTGGCCCAATAATATATGAATGATGGGCAAATATTGCTTCTGCTTCTCGAAAATTACGCCAGTTTTTTAGCTTTAAGTATGTAATGTACATGATCAATCTCCGTTTTTCCTGCTCGCCAGACTTATGACAGATTTGTGTTTTTGTCGAGGCCCAAAGCTAAATCGGCTTTGCCAAAAATATCCTGGTATCGAAGGAAGATTTCTTGCCATGAGCCTTGTTCCTCCGGAAAAACTATAATACGCCAGCCACGATCTTTAACGTAGGTCTGTATGGCGATATCAGGTGCCTGGAAAAAGATCAGTATCCGACCAGTTTTATACTGAGCATCAGCCACGCCCTGACCGTTACCCAGTGAAACAGACAACGCATCAGGATGCCTGAGCTTATATTGATTAAGCACAGAAAGCCAGACATTGACCATATCCTTACCTGTTCCTGTCTGGATCTGTACAGGTTTCGAAGAAGACTGGACCGAGGAATTGGCCAGGGCAACCAGCAGCTTCAGGGCTTCCGGCTCCAGCCGGTTGATCTTCTCATGATCAGGCTGATTGAAGTAGGAAAGCAGGCAAACATAGCAACCTGCCTCGCAGAGGCGACCGCCATCGGGCCGTCGCTGTTCCTTTGCATACAGGGTCTCAATATCAAAAGGACCATCAGGAACAGCAAAGTGCATGACCCGAAGAGCCTGCCGTGCCACATCGGCGAACTGCCCTGCCTCTCCGGCCAACCGATTCAACACGCCAGCACCTCCCTCGGCTGCTTCATAAAAAAGGATGGCCTTGCGTGTATCACCATTTGGCAGAGCCTCGGTCATCATTTCCGATTCCTCAATCTGGAAAGCATGTTCAATGCCCCGCTTGAGCGCAGCCTGCAAAGTGGCCATGACGCTTACATCGAGGGATTGATCATGGGGAGTCAAGATCAGAATGTTCCGGTGGTCTTCGACAAAAGGAACGATTCGCTGATTGGGAATTTTCCCCCCTATGGTGTCTTCCTGGCCTTCGCCGCTTCCTTCATCTTCCGGGTTTTCCTGTTTGCTCCATATCCCTGAAAGAGGGTTGATATAAAAGCCCAGCTGATTTTTGTCCCTGCGCCGCCGCCAGCCCCGGTTAATACGCCAAATGCGAGCAGCCGGGGCATAGGTAAGGGTGGCAATGGGCTCTTCACTGAGCAGCACGGTGGCCTCGGTTTTTTGAATCAGACCATCCGGCCCCGGAAGAAAACGGTAGGTGGTCTGTAGTTCAAAGCCCTGGCGCTGGCGTTCCTCATCGTTTACGGAAATCCGTTCCACAGGCACAGTTTCCACGGTCTCGATGCGGTAGAGGCCGTTGATCCTGTCCTCGTCGGTGAGAGGTTTGCCGCAGTTGTCATTGTCACAGACATTGCTGACCGGGTCGGGCGAGGATTCATCGCCCATGTGGCCGTGGCCGCAGAGAGAACAGACGCGGGCGGAAATCGTGGCCAGGGTGGTGTCAGCCGTAACATGGTCAGCAGCACCGACATTGAGTTTGGCCCGGTTCACCCGATAGGTTCGGCCCTCATGATAGATCAAGCTGCGGGGGCCAAATTCGGATAAAGCCAAGAACCGGGGGCGGCTGACCATGTTGCCTTCGGTCGCCTTGCCGGTATCAGAACCGCCCCGCCCTGGAATCCAGGCCATGAGCGGCAGACGGGGAAAATTGTAGCCAGGCAGAAAGCCCTGGCTGGCAAGATATCGGTAGGTATAAAAGTCGGAGTTGTAAGCACTCCCTGCCTTTAACAAAAGTTGCCGTTGCTGGAAGGCATCACCGTATCTCCGTTTTGCGTTTTCCCGTTCTTTGGGACTCGCAGTGTGGCTCTTGGCCAGGGCATCTGCCATTTCCATCTGCCGCGTCGTAGCATCAAAGAGATTGCGCCAGCGATCCAGGGATTCATCGAACATTTTTGGGGCATTGGCTATTACTCGTTCAACATATTGCTGAGTAAACCAAGGTGCGGCCTCCGGACTTAATTCACTCACCACCTCAGCAATGACCTGTTGCGCATGGGTCAAGGCACGGGCCTGTACAGTTAGGTCGGAGAGGCTTTCCCACAGGGAAGGAGTAAGGGGTTTGCCTTCTTGCTGCAAATCAAGAAGCGGAGCGACGCTGGTATCGAGTTCATGCTCCACGGAGGCCAGCCAGACCGCATGGAGATGACTTTCTACCAAGTCGCGGTTGGCAAGATCCAGGGTAGGCGGTTTAACCACGCCATGTACCATGTCAGTGGCATTCCGAAAAAACCATTGGTCGTGGGGACTTTGAGCTGCACAGTAAGTAAGCACCAGTGCCGGTTGACCGGAACGACCGGCGCGCCCACTGCGCTGGGCATAGTTGGCTGGAGTGGGTGGGACATTGCGAAGATAGACGGTGTTCAGGGCGGAAATGTCCACTCCCAGTTCCATGGTAGGTGAACAAAACAAAACAGGCAACCGCAGAAGAGGGGCATCATGGCCCGGATCCGCTGCCCACTCTTCTCGGTCTTTTTTGGTAAAGCGAAACCGCGACTCAAGGAACATTCGTTTGCCAGCATCCACTTGGGCAGTGTGTTCGTGAGCCTCAAACTCGAAAAACGGGTGTTGCGGCAGGGAAAGAACCTTGGCCACAGTGAGATATAATTGTCGGAAAAAGGAGTTGATCCTCATTTCCTCGCCAGACGGAAGAGCAGTTTCCAGGTTCCAGACAAGGGCGGATGATTTCAAACGCCATCCGGAGAGATTGTTATCCACTGTGGTAGGCTGCATGTATCCGTAAGTCTTAGCTGCTTTCAGAAAAGCTTCCAAAATATCAGCGAACTCTTGGCCTTTCCAACCTGCCACTTGACCGAAAAATTCCGTACCTGTCCAGAAATCCGCTCGTTTAAGCAACCGCACCATTCGAGAACGCGGCCCCGCACTGATCAAATCTTCCCGCACACGGCCACGGAATTCCGGTTTCTTGCCGAAGATGAGATATTTCGAAGTAACAAGCCGTTCATCCTGGGCGAATGACCACCGCTCGTTCAGGTAATTATATGCGCTATTTTTTGTCTTGTCTTGATCACCAGGGTCAAGATAACGGGATTCAAGGCAGAGGTTGCGCCGTAATTCATCAAACACAAGACGAGCAAGGACCTCGCGGTCTATGGGATGTAAGCGTTGTAGCACGGAGTGGCTATCGGCAAAGACAGATTCATCGGCGCAGAAATTGGCAAGATCCTGATATTCAATGGTCAGTAATTTAAGCTGGTCAAGGTTGGGGTTGTTGAAACGCCATCCTTTACGAAGGTCCCGGATCAGTCGGTAGCCCAGAATATAGCGTAAGGCCCGCTGGGCCTCCTGCCGGGCAAGCCCCATGAGACGAGGGCTTTTGAGATATTCCGCAAGAACCCCCTCTTCCGTGCTGTCAAAACCGAGAGCCTTGAACACGGCATCGGCCAGATTCTCTTCAGTTAATGTACCATGATTAGCTTGCAGCGCACCCACCAACCCGGCTCGCAGAGTGAGAAGAAATACAAAATCGTTGAAATGGCCTGCTTGAAGAGCGGCATCCTGCCGATTGTCGGAAAAACCCAGAATTTTGCGGGGGTCAGGCATATCTTCCGGCAAGGAGGTCATGGAAAAAAGCTGCCGCAATGCGCTCAAGGTCAACATTGTGGTTGCAGAAGAGCGTCCCTCACCGGAAAGACTCGACAGACGGTTGGCATCCCGCCCATAGGACTCGTGCGTAAAACCGCAATTCAGACAAAAACGGAACTTACCGGGTGTAAACCAGAAGTCCTCCCCTCTGCCCTCATTGCCATGGGCGTCGATACGGATTTCCTGCGGTACCGCTTTTTTGTAATTTGGCCTGATCTTGGGGACAGGCCCAGCGATATCAAGCCAGCTTTCCGGCAAGTCCTCCATTTGTCCACGATACTGCTGCCCTTCCCTCAATGGGGCAAGAAAGCCAAATCCCTTGCTATCATCATCGCTTGCAACATCGTCAATCTCTCGTGGAGTGAATTGGTTGGTTGCCTCACCATGTCGCCATACCGGATGGTACTCCTGACCACATTCCCGGCAAAAATGCGCCGCAAAAAGCAACACGTTTTCCTCTTGCCGACCAGGCGCGAACCTTTGCGCATCAAGGGTTATCTGGCGTTGCCCTTCCGACTCCAGGGTGGCATAGACCTTGCCAGGCCCACTGATGAACTGATGCAGTTTAAAGGCAAAAGGAGGACGCCCCTGGGGGGTACGCAGCTCATGAGCGGCAAGGAGAAACGCTTGAAATACCTGTCTGGCTTCTTCCACCTCAACATCAGCATCCTTCGCTAGCCGTTCAGCCACTTGAGAGAGAGTAAGCGGTTTGGCACGTTCTGGCTTGGCAAGCTGGGCATCCATATCGATGCCCAAGTTCAATTCCACCCATACCGCTAAGGGATCATGACAAAAAGAGGTAAAATCATCCCAGACAAAACGGAAGTCTTTCAAGCGACCGACAAGAAGAGGTTTTACTCCTTCGATATCGAGAGTAGCGTCGGTCACTCGCTCCAAGGTCTCGTCGATAACATCATTTGAAGTAATCTGCGCCCCAAAAAGTTTGCTGGCCACCGAGGCCACGGTTTTCTTTTTGTCGTCGGAGCTGCCGCTACTGGACATGGTTGCTGATGTGCCAATGCAGATAAGACGGCGGGCTCCAAGCCTCTGGCGAAGCCGACGCACCAGCATGGCCACATCCGCTCCCTGCCTCCCTCTGTAGGTATGCAACTCGTCAAGCACCAGAAAATCAAAGTCCATGCAGTCCTCAACTACCTGACGGTCAATGGCTTCATAGCGGGTAAGAATCAATTCCAGCATCATGAAGTTGGTTAGGAGAATATCCGGAGGATTACTGGCGATCTGTTGGCGCAGCACGGAGCTTTCCTGGCCAGTATAGCGAGCAACAGTAAAAGGCCTCTCGCCTTCTGAATAGCCGTGAAGAAATTTATTCAACTCTTCCAACTGGCTATTGGCCAAGGCATTCATCGGATAAATGACTATTGCGCGTGTCCGTGGAGCTGGATCAGATTGCTTGCTTTTCAGGATGCGGTCGATGATGGGAATGAAAAAGGCTAATGATTTTCCAGAACCAGTGCCAGTCGTGACTACGAAGCATTTACCATCTTGGGCTTTGGCAATAGCTTCCAACTGGTGCGTGTAAAGTTGTAAGGGCTTGGCTCCGCCATCAGCTTTGCCAACCTGAAAAATTTCAGCACAACTGGAATGTAGCAAGCCCTGTTCAACAAGCTCCTGGACAGAGCTCTTACGCTGATAGTTCGGATTGATCTGAATCAGTGGTTCTGGCCAATAGCGACCAGCATTGTACTGGCGCTCTACTTCATCGAGCAGATCCCGAGCCGCAATCCGAGTAAAACTGCGAGAAAAGGCGCTATACTCGTCGATCAGTTGATTGCGGAATTCGAATACATTTTGCATTTGACTGTCCAATATCCTTAACTATGTTCTGCTAACTGAACGGAGTCTTAACACAAAGATTTATACACACAAATATTTGTGTTCTTTGAATATTCAATCTATTGAGTTAAACACCATAAAATTGGAAAGTCAAAGTCAAGATTATCAAAAGGATACTGATTTACAACAAACCATAACTTGTAATTC
>JACDZF010000144.1 GCA_013426795.1 Desulfocapsa sp.
CAATATCACGACCTTCCCGACCGCCCTTGACGGTGCATTGATACCAGCAGAAATTCTCGCCTAAGGGCCCGGGCGTGGCGGTGGCGATGGTGTGGTGACTGGTTTCCTCCGGGCTTCGGACATAGATCCGCCGTGGATCAACGGAGATCACCACGGCCTGGGCGCCATAGACAAAGGAGATCTGCTCCATGGCACTGCGGCCGCTTTTTTTGCCGGTGCGCAGATATTCTTCCACCGCGTACACCGCGTCACTGCCGATGGAGATCTTGTCCGCCCCGGAGCGGAAATATTCGGCAGCCACATCGAGGGCGGAATAGTGTCTGCCCCCGGAATCGGTAAACTCACGGATGCCGCCGCCGATGGTGAGCGGCACAAAGACATTCTCCGAGGTCTTGCGCAGGACTTCCAGCATGGGTTGATCCTGCATGGGAAAGTCTCGGAATCCGGTGATGTTCAGAAAGGTGATTTCGTCGGCACCCTCCTCATAGTAGCGGCGGGCAAGGTCCACCGGTTTGCCCAGATTGCGCACATCTCCGGTGTCGCTCTCCGTACCTGACCCGCGCTCCCGCACATCATACTGATCACCCTTGGTCACCACCAGGTCGCCCTGGTCGTTGGTCCGCACGTCGAGACAGGCGATAATCCGTTTTGCCATGCGGGTCCTGGCGTTGCCGGTTGGGAGGGCAGGGCGCACTTCTATGGTTTCCCGGCCCTGAGCATTGAGAAAATTGTTGAGGATACAGAGTCCGGCCTCGCCGCTTTTCTCGGGATGAAACTGAAAGGCGGTGACATTGCCGCGCTCCACGCCACTGACAAAGGAGTCGCCGTAATCGGTGGTGGCAAGGAGCCAATCCGGCCCGACATCGGCCACCGTTGCCCGGTAGGAGTGGACAAAGTAGAGCTTCTGGCCGTGATAGTCCTTGAGGATGGGTGATTCTTTGTGGACGATGATGCCGTTCCAGCCGATCTGGGGGACGGAAAGCTCCCGGCTGGTGAATCGTTTGACCTGACCGGGCAGGATGCCAAGTCCGGCCACGCCGGGTGATTCTTCGCTGCCTTCAAACATTGCCTGCAGGGCAACACAGATGCCGAGGAAGGGCTTATTCAGGCGGATGCGCTCGATAAGGGGCTCCACCAGGCCGTCTTGGTGCAGACGCTGCATCACCGAGCCGAAGCTGCCCACTCCCGGGAAGATCAGCTTCTCTGCGGAAAGGATATCCTCCGGGCCCTGGACGTCGCGCACGGTATGGCCCAGGCGGGTAATGGCATTCCTGACGCTGCGGACATTGCCGGCGCCATAGTCAAGCAGTGTTATCATCGCTGATCCTTAATCCTTCTTTTTTGTTCTGGAGTAATATTTTCCCTGGGCACAGCCTCGGCACAGGAGCTTGCCGTCCTGTTCCATATCTCGGCAGTCCTGCACCCAGTCGCCGCAGGACTGGCACTGGACCCGTTTTAAGGGGCGGCCCGGCATATCCTCTTTGGGAATGGGGACCTGAACCTCCTCGATGGTAAAAAGCTCGTTCTCGGGCATGACCCGGTAGGCCTCAAGCTGCCGCTGGTATTTATCCTCGATTTCCGGACAATATTTCCTGGAAAGCTCCCGCGACTCTTCACGGGCAAGAATCCGCATGGCTTTACCGGTGTCAAGGTTGACAAAGGTGGCGGCCATGATTCCGTAATCAATCCAGCGCATGGAACGTTTCCCCAGGCTGCATCCGGTGACGGACTGGATGGCATCGGTGGCGCAGCGGTCAATCTCCACCAGGACATAGAGTTTCTTTCGATCCACTCCTTTGGGATCGTCAATGCCCACGGCGGCAAGGCCGATCATCGACATCCGCACCCCGATCACCTGGCCTGCGCAGAGATGACCGTGAATGGTGGTTGATCTTTCCAGTAATACGTCAAATGATTCCACTGTAACTTCTCCCGGGGACTGGTATGGATGGGGCCTTTATTCTGACAGGGGCAGCGTCGGGTAGAGTATTCAAGATGGCGAATCTCAAAATTCAGTGATTCTACTTCTGCCCCGTTCGGGTGTCAAGAAGCGGAATAAATCGCTGTCGTATGTGCATCTGTCTGCGTCCTGGACTTAGAATTCCATTCCTTTCTGGGCTTGAATCCCAAGCTGAAAGGGGTGTTTGATCTCACGCATCTCGGTAACCAGGTCGGCCTGTTGCATCAGCGCCTCTGAGGCATGCCGTCCGGTGATGGCAATATGCATGGTGGCCGGCTTGTTTTTGAGAACAGTCAGGAGCGCCTCCTCCTCTATGATCTGGTAGCGACAGAGATAGGTGAGTTCGTCGAGGATAATCAGCTCGTGTCGGTTTTCCTTGATTGTCTTGACGGCAAAATCCCAGGCATTTCGGGCGGACTCCTTATCCTTTTCCAGATCCTCGGATTTCCAGGTAAACCCCCGTCCCATGACATGAAATTCCAGCAGCGGCTTGAATCTGGCGGCGGCATCAAGTTCGCCGTAGTTCCAGCTTCCCTTGAGAAACTGGATGACGCAGACTCGATGGCCGTGCCCGAGGGCCCGGAAGGCCAGACCCAGAGCCGCTGTGGTCTTGCCTTTGCCGTTTCCGGTGAAGACTGCAACCAGCCCTTTGGTTGAATTGTGTGGATTTTGCCGGTTGGCTGCCATGGCTGACGTCCCTGGAAGATGGTTTGGATGGGGAGGAAGGTGCATTTCAATAAAGGACCAGCCACCCCAATGGGCTCCAGCCGTGACGATTTACTGTCAAAACCTCTGGAAAATAAGAAAAGCCGTACAGAGCGGGAGCACTGTACGGCTTTACATTCTATCATGGCGCTATGGAAAAAGTATAAAAAATTACTTTTTTATATTTGCTGGTTTCCGGAATACTTGCTGCAGGCCAATTGAGAAAAGAATCAAAGAGTTACAAGAAATTAATTAATAGCCTCGGAAAGTTTTGAGCCGGCTTTGAACTTGGCAACATTCTTGGCGGGGATCTTAATGGTTTTGCCTGATTGGGGGTTCCTGCCGCTGCGGGCTTCGCGTTTGGAAACGGAAAAGGTTCCAAATCCAACCAGGGTCACCTTGTCACCTTTTTTCATAGCCTCGGCAATGGCAGCAAGAGTTCCATTCAAAGCTTTCTCTGCTGCAGCTTTACTGATATCGGCGGCCTCTGCAATGCTTTCAACTAATTCCTTCTTGTTCATGGATTCCTCCCAGAAAAAATTCATACCCACAGGGACAGCGAATGTTATCCCCCTTCATCCTGATACTGCTTTAATAAAAGCCTCTTGAATTGTCAAAAGAAAAAGAAAAAAATGAGACTCTTTTTGAAGCCTCGATGAAATAGCGAGTCCGCAAGGATCAAGGACAATGGGCAGGTCAGGGATGCTTCGTTGAAAGGGATGCACCGGCGGAGAGTAAAAGATGACCTTGGCGAACCTCACTGATGTTGCTCTATCATGCAACATCGAGAAAACAATAATTGAACCAATGGGCCGAATCAACAAAAATAAATGATTAAAAATGATCGCGAACCATGAAATCCAGGGGTAATGGCGGAAAACCAAGGTGGAGAAGGTGATCGGCCAACTTGAAGGCAGCAGGGTCGGCGGTTATTTTTTCAAGATCGTGGCCGGGGGCCTGGATCGTTATTGCCTTCATTCCAGGGTGCACCCGGCACGCCGGAATCCCGGTTTGGTGGAGAAACTGTTCTGCCTTCATGATTTTCCTGAGCATGATGGCGGTGATCCTTTGCGGTGCCGGGATACGGCTGGCAAGGCAGGAATCGGATGGCTGAGCCCAGTTAGCCAGGCCCCTGTGGCGGGCCAGAGTCCGGATCTCACCTTTGTTGAGCTCCACCATGGCCAGGGGTGTCTGAATGGAAAACTCCCGGATGGCTGCAAGTCCCGGCCGGTCTGTCTGGAGATCATCGCTGTTGGTGCCATCGAGCAGGACCTGGTCATCCCCGGTCAGCTCTTGGAGCAGGGTGCCATACATCCTTTTCTTGCAAAAGTAACAGCGACGCGGGTTATTGGCCACAAACTCCGGCCATTGCAAGGGGCTGAGCGTGACCGCCCGATAGCCACATCCCATACCCTTTGCCCCCGACACGGCTTTCGCGGCCTTTTGCTGGTCAGCTTTCGAGACGAGGCAGGACACCCCATGCAGCGCCGTGACCTGCTCCGGCCCAAGGCTGTCACAGGCCATGCGGAGAAGCAGGCTGGAATCCACTCCACCGGAATAGGCCACCGCCACCCTGCCGTAGGAGTGGAGCAAGGCCTGGAGTCTGGCTGATTTCTTTGTCAACTCCTCATTCACCATCCGCGTCCGGCAGCAACTGGATTGGTTGACTCAAGAGGAATTTGCGATCCCGGATCCATCCCTTCAGGGTTTCGGCAATCTCCCGTGCCTTGACCATGCTGGAGAGGGGGGCGGTGGGAACCTGTTTGCCGTTAACCTCGATGGAGCCTGATTTCAACTGGGCGTAACTGACCTCGCCGTAATTGCGGGCGATGCCGTTGGAGTAATCATATCCGTAATCAATCACCTGGGTGAAAATCTCGGCGTCCGAGACCCCGGTGTAGGCGGCCATGGTGCTGTTCAGTATGGGAATGGGAATGCCGATTCCCACGGCCAGGGTATTGCCGTAGCCCAGGATGGAGATCCCGCGCAGCCATTGGGCGGACATCTGTTTGAGGTCGCCCTGAACCATGAGGGTACCGGCCGGTTTGCGGGGAACGCCGCCCTTGCTGCGGGGGGCATTGGGGTTATGCTGGGTGCCCTGCCAGGTGACATAGCCGATGCCGCCGCCTAAGAAAATCCGGGTACCCAGGCCAATGGTCTGGTAATGGGGATCATTCATAAGCGGGCTTAGTTCGCCGGCACTGCAATAATTGGCGTTGCGGCAATGGGGTTTGAGCATGCCCATATAGGTGTAAACGGTCTTGTCGGTGAGGTTGACGGCGCAGTTGTAATTCTGATAGCCGTTGCGCGGGTTGCACAACAGGGCGTAGGGCAGGTCGGCCAGGGTGATTTCTTTGTGCATCTTGCGGGCCAGATAACAGTCGGTTCCATAGGCCTTGGCCTCAAGAATGAGTTTTTTGCCGGCCACCAGGTCTTCGATCACATGGCCGCCGCCATAACGAAATTCGCCGGGATAGACCTTGTTCAGCGGGTCATCCTCGGAGGGCTCCGTGGCCCCGATATAGGCATCCACGGCTGCCAGCCCGGCGTAGGCGGGGACCTTGTTCAGCCAGACCTGTGAGGCCTTGATGGTGGGCGTCATCTGGCCGAAGTTGAAAAAGGCGCCGGAGGAGCACATGGGAGAAAAGGTGCCGGTGGTCACCACATCCACCTCCCGGGCCGCCTGTTCCGGACCTTTTTCCCGGACAATGTCCACCATCTCTTCGGCAGTGACCACCACCGCCACGCCGGATTTGATCCTGGCGTTAATCTCTTCATAGGACTTCTGGATGTTGCGCATGTTTCACTCTCAGGAAGGTTAGTATTTCAAGACAGAAGGAAATATATTCTCTGCTCTTTCGTCGAGGCGGAGCGGTCAGATTTGATTGAAGGATGAATCAGATTTATGATCTTATCGTACACCACCATCTTAAATCAATCTTTTTACAGCTTGACATCTTTTTTTCTTTCACCTAAGTTCAATCGGTTCATTGGATTGTTGTATAAAGATGTTCGTTAGTTATCATCAAAAAATCCGTATTTATGATCAGGACAGGCCATGGGAACCGAGAAAAAAACAGATATTCCGCAGGTTCGCGAAAAAATAGACGCCATCGATAACCAGATCCTGTCGTTGCTCAAGGATCGAATCGGGTGCGCCAAGGAAATCGGCAGGCTGAAAAGCGAGAGCAATCGCGCCAAGTGGGATCCCCTGCGGGAGCGGCAGATCTATGAACGGCTCATTGAGATGAACGCAGGCGTCTTTCCCGAGACCCCCCTCCGTTCCATCTTCAGTGAGATTATCACCAGTTGCCGGCTTTCCCAGAAGAATATCGCGGTGGCCTACCTGGGGCCCGAGGCGACCTTTACCCATCTGGCGGGAGTGAAATATTTTGGCCATTCCGCGGTCTTTAAGCCCATGGATTCCATCGATGATGTCTTTGCCGAGGTGGAAAAAAATCGAACCCAGTACGGGATTGTGCCGGTGGAAAATTCCATTGAAGGCTCGGTGTTCAACACCCTGGACGCGTTCATGAAGCACAATATCAAGATCTGTGGCGAAGTGCTCCTGGAGATCAGCCATAATCTGGTCTGCCGTTCCGGTAATATGGAAGATATCCAGACGGTGGCCTCGCACGCCCAGCCCCTGGCCCAATGTCGCGAATGGCTGCGGAAAAATCTGCCGCAGGTACCCACCCTGCCGGTTTTCTCCACCGGGGCCGCCGCCCAGATGGCCGCCAACAACCCCAATATCGGGGCCATTGCCTCGTCCCTTGCCATCAGGACCTACGACTTGCAGGTGGTGGTCAAGGGCATCGAGGATTATCAGGGCAATACCACCAGATTTCTGGTCATCGGCAATCACTCCCCTTCGCCCAGCGGTGCCGACCGCACCTCCCTGCTCTTAGGGCTTATGGACCGGCCCGGGGCCTTGAATGAGGTGTTGACCATCCTCTCGGAAGAGGATATCAATCTGGCCAAGATTGAATCCCGTCCGATCAAGGGGAAGCAGTGGAAGTACCTCTTTTTCCTCGACATGATGGGGCATATTGAAGACGAGAAAATCCGGCGCGGCTGTGATCGACTGAAGGATATCTGCTCCTATTTCGAGTGGCTTGGCTCCTATCCCTGTCAGGTGACAGAGGGGAAGTGAGAGCAAGAATAAGCGGGAGAAGAGGGGCGTCGGGAGACCAAAGAAAAGAGAGCAACTGATGGATGAGGCAATGGAAATTTTTCGGAGAAGGCCTTGGCCGAAGGCTGGGCGTGGAGATTGTCTGAACATCTGCTCTCAGTCTTGAGTTTGTTCGAACCTCATCCTCCAATCTGGGACATCTGGCCGACACAGTTTGTCATTCCTGTTTCTGTCTGGTCATTTTGCAGGGTATGGCCTTTTGGTTTGTTGAGAATGGTCTCCCGGATTGCCCCTTGAATCTCGACATCGGTGCCGCCCTGGCGGAGCATGGCCTTCAGGTCGGTCTCATGGTTGTGGAGCAGACAGGCTCGCAGGCGTCCCTCCGAGGTGAGGCGGAGCCGGTTGCACTGATCGCAGAAATGATGGCTGATGGGACTGATAAAGCCGACCTTTCCCGTCCGCCCATCCGGGGTGGTCAGCCGATACACCCGCGCCGGCCCTTCCAGCCGGGGAACAGCTGATGTCGAGCCCGCGCCACTGGGCCGTCCCTG
>JACDZF010000145.1 GCA_013426795.1 Desulfocapsa sp.
AAAAATTTTCTCCCATCATTTCAGCACCTCTGAACTGGCCAGTCCGCCTTTTTTCTTGCAGAGAAGGGAAATAAAGAGTAAATCTGCGCTGTTTCCTGCTGTCAGAATTGTGAAAACCGTTGCAAAAGACCGGGCCTTGTATCCATTGAGTCCTGGCTCTTTCTGTGGTTCTGCCTCCCCAAAGCGGTATGTACTGTCAGCGGCTGAACCAGCCTGGCTCCAGCCCCTATAGCCGGATCAACCCTTTCCCTCGAGTATGCGATGCTGCAACTTCTCCGTAACAAAGCACAATCCACCATTATCCAGGGCGTGGTTCTGGTTATCGCCCTGGTCTTTATCTTCTGGGGTGTGGGCACCAACATGATGAGTAGCGGACGAGATGCCGCCATCGTCATCAATGATCAGGAGATTTCCTATCAGGATTTTCAACGACGGTACGATCAGACCATTAACGACTATCGCCAGCAGTTTGGCGACGCCATCTCCGACCAGCTCCTCAAGGGACTTGGGCTCAAACAGCAGGTTATCAACCAGCTGATCCAGTCCACACTCCTCCGTCAGGGTACCCTGGAAATGGGGCTTATGGTGGCCCCCGTCGAGCTTCAGACCACCATCCAGAAGATGCCCCACTTCCAGAAAGACGGCGCGTTCAACATGGAGCTCTACAAATCCCTCCTGGCCGCCAACCGCATGACTCCGCACAGCTTTGAGGACTCCATCCGTGAGGATCTGCTCACCCAGAAAGGGCTTGCCGCGATCAACAGCTTCGCCTCCATCGTCAGCGACACTGAAATCAACGAGATGTACCAGCGGGAACAGGAGACTGTGACCGTCAACGTTGTCAAGGTCTCCCCCGATCCCTTCCTCAACACCCTGGTGGTGGATGACAAAGAGCTGGCAGACTGGTTTGAAACCGAGAAAAACCGCTACCGGGGGGAGCAGAGGATCAAGCTCAAATACCTGCCTTTCCTCTACAAATCAGCCATGGCTGCGATCCCCATCGGTGACGAACAGATCCTTGCCCGCTACGAAAAAGAGAAGGCCTCCTATCAGATACCGGAAAAACGTCAGGCCCGGCATATCCTCTTCAAGGCGGACAGAAACAGCTCTGCCGAAGAGCAGGCGGCGCAACGGAAAAAAGCAGAAGATGCCCTGGCCAAGGCCCGCGCCGGCCAGGATTTTGCCACCCTCGCCAAAAACCTGTCGGATGACACCTCCAAGACCCGGGGCGGTGATCTGGGGGCCTTTGCCCGGGGCCGCATGGTCAAGGAGTTCGATGACGCGGTGTTCTCCATGCAGCCGGGCACCATCAGCGATATCGTCACCACCCCCTTCGGCTACCATATCATCAAGCTCGAGCGGATCCTGCCCGCCACGACCCGCTCCATCGACGAGGTCCGCGCCGAGATTGTCAGCGCCCTGCAGGCCGAACAGGCCAGACCTGCCACCTTCCAGCTTGCCAATACCGCCTACGAAGATATTATCGCCGCCGGCAGCCTCCAGGCCTATGCCGAAAAGCACGCCGGCACCTCCATTGTGGCCACGGATTTTTTCAGCCGTACCGCCCTGCCGGCTGATCTGGAGAGTGATCCGAAGTTTCTCGACACCGTCTTTTCCCTGAAGCAGGGCGAGCTCAGCTCACTGATTGAAACACCATCCGGCTACTTCATCGTTTTCACGGAAACGATTCAGGAACCGGCCCTGCCGACACTCGATGCGGTGCAGGAGCGGGCGACCCAGGATTACCGTCTGGTCAAGGCCCGACAAATGGCAGAGGAGAGCGCTCAGGCCTTCCTGACCAAGGTGACGTCGGGCGCTGATATGGCCGCAACGGCCCAAGAGGCCAAATTGACCATCCTCAAATCCGGCCCCCTGCGCAGAAACAACCCCGTCCCCGATCCGGCCCTCCCCGCCTCCCTGGTGGAGCAGGCCCTGCGCCTGGGCCCCAAGGCGCCTTTCCCGAAAACGCCCCTGACGATCGGCGACGACCATTATATCCTTCAGTTTGTTGAACGCCAGGTGCCGTCTCCCGCCACCATGGGTGAGTCCGCCAAAAAAGAATATACGGCCAGCCTGCTCCAGCAGAAGCAGGATCGGCTGCTGGGGGCCTGGCTGAAACACCAGGAAAAAAACTCCACCATTGTGACCAGCAAAAATCTCTTGCAATAAAAAGTGCCTTGAACGGCAAGGGAACCCTGTTCTCAGGGACCATCGCCTGACAGTGTTGCCCTTTACCCCCTGCCCTCTCTTCCATGAGGGGCCCTTGCCCAACATTTTTTTTTGCAGATTTCCAGCTCAATTTCGGAAAACTGCGAAAATTCCATGAACGGTATCCCTTCAGTGGTGTCCCGGAAAAGAGGCTTGCACGATGTCCCGCCTCTCCATCAGCAAGCCGTTAATGAAGCAGATGGGGTGGCCACGGGAGAGTGGCCACTTTTTTTCGTTCCTCCGACCAGGGCCGGTGTCAAGGCAACCGTCCCTTGTACCGGCCATTGACCACGAACATGTTCCATATCTTTTTCACGACGGCTCAGGCTCAGCGCCCATAAAAACCCACGAACCTTCCGACCAGGAATCGGGCCCCTATGACAGATGCACACGCACTTCTTCAGCTCTACAAAAAACTCAACCCCTTTGAACAGACATTTCTCCAGTTTCTGTCCATAGTTTACGAGCCCCCCAACAGCACCCTGCTGCTCAACTGCCTTGCCACCCTGGATTTGCGCAGCCCCAGGGGTGCCAGCCCCACGGCGGCCAACCTGAACCATTATTTTACAAAATTTGAAAAACTCGGTCTCGTCACCCCGCAACGACAATGCCACCCCGCGGTCACCGAGGTCATCAGCCGGATTGCGGTGACCGAAGGCAATTTTGTCCCCTTTGCCAAGGTCATCCGCAAAGAGGCACCGGTCTCCTACTATTACGGAAAGTGGACCACCCGCTGCTGGCGCGCCCTGCGCGAGCTGCGTATCGGCATTTACACCCGGCAGTTTGATCTGATCGATGACGCCCTGGATTTCCTCGGCAGCCAGTGCAAGGAATTTTTCTCCTCGGTGCCGCCCATCATCCGGGTCATCAATACCCCCTTTGATCCCCTCTGGTTCCGCTCCCTGCCGCCTTCGTTCCAGTTTTTCCTGGCCGATCATGCCCTCCGTCATGCCCAGTCGGAGCTGCTGCCCCTGCCGGAAATCATGGCCTTTCTGGAGGATGAGGATAACTTTCAGCACCTTGGCACCGATGAGCGGCTGCCCTTTCAGCGGCTGCTGTTCAACCAGCTCCTTCTTGAGGGAAAGCTCGACCTGGCGCAGGAGCTGATCAGCGTCCAGGCGGAAAGCTTCCAGGGAACCGGTGCCGCCGGTGCCCTTTCTTTTCTTCGTGGACACTATGAAGCGGCGCGCCGGGCATTCGCCGACGACCTCTTTCTCCTCCAGCAGCTGAGCGGCAATGACAGGGCGGCTTTTATCGGTCCGCCGGGCCTTTTTCATCTCCTCGCTGAACTCCAGTCCAACCCATCCGACAGCAATCAGGAGGTGGCCCGCCGCATCGCCCTCACCCTCTCGCTGTTTCCGGGAAGGGTGGAAGAGCAGGCCTGTCATTTTCTTGCCGATCTGATCAGCGCCCGCAACAATAGCGGCCTTGTCCATGAGGATTTTTCCCTCAGCGAACAGGTCAAACCCTCCAGCCTGACCATCCTCTTTGCCGGCCTCTGCGGATACTGGCTGAGCAGTACCCTGAAAGCGGAAACCGAAAAAAGAATTGAGCTTCTCTATCAGCAGGCCAAGGCCCACGACTATCATTTTTTCACCCTGAACCTCGCCGATATCCTGTCCCGGACCTCCGCAGACCCCTCTCACTACCTTGAAACCAGGCAGGCCATCGAGGAGACCACCGGCCAGGTCTCGCTGGTCTCCATTCTTGAGCCGGAAGAACCATGGAAACGAAGCCTCCAGGCCCTGATCCAGGCCACCACCGTCGAGCAGTCGCCGGCCAGAGATCAGTCCATCCGCCTGGCCTGGTTCATCGACCACAAAAAAGAGCTGATCACCATCAACCCCAAAGAACAGAAACGCACCGCCGATGGGCTGTGGAGCAAGGGACGGCCCATATCCCTGGCCCGGCTCTACAGCGGCGACATGCTGCCCTACCTGACCATCCAGGATCGCAAGATCTGCGCTGCCATTCAGAAGGTTGAGCATCCCGAGACCCACGGCATCAGCCATCACTTCGACATCGACAAGGCCCTGGTGGCGATGATCAACCACCCGCTGATCTTCCTGGCCCGCTCACCGTCCTCGGCGGTGGAATTTGTCGCCGGTGAGCCTGAGCTGCTGGTGGAAGAACGGGGGGGACAGCTGCACATTCGTTTTGCCCAGGCCGTGACCCAAAATGCCATCACCGTCTTTGCCGAGACCCCCACCCGCTTCAAGATCATCGCGATCAACGAGAATCATCGCCGCATTGCCCAGATCACCGGCCCCGGAGGCCTGAGCGTGCCCCTGGAGGCAAGTGAACAGGTGCTCACCGCCATCGGCAATATCTCCTCCTACATGACCGTCCATTCAGCCATCGCCGTTGACAGCTCAACCAATAAACATACCCATATTGAATTTGTCGAGGCCGACCCCACCATCTACATCCATCTCCTGCCCTATGGCGGTGGCTTCCGCCTGGAGATGTTTGTCAAGCCCTTCGCCGAGGGCAGCCATTACCTGAAACCGGGGCAGGGTGTGGAAAATATCATGGCCGAGGTGCGCGGCAAGCGCCTCCAGACCCGCCGTAATCTGGCCCTGGAGGAGCAGAATGCACGCGAGATCGAAGAATCCTGTCCCATCCTTGACCTTGCCATTGACATAGAACAGGGGGGAGATCGGGAATGGTACCTGCAGGACCCCGATGACTGCCTCCAGGCCCTGCTTGAGCTCCAGGCCATCCACGATCAGGTCATCATTGAGTGGCCGGAGGGAGAAAAGCTCACCGTCAGTCACCAGGCCTCCATGAATAACCTGAATCTGAAGATTCGAACCAATCATCAGAACTGGTTTGCCCTGTCCGGAGAGGTCGTACTCGACCAAAATACGGTCATTGACCTGCGTGAACTGCTCACCAAGGTGAAGGGCGCGTCCGGCCGTTTTGTGCAGATCGGGGAGGGGCAGTTTCTGGCACTCACCCAGGAGTTCAAAAAACGGCTGAAAGAACTGAACCTCTTCTCCGAAGACTCCGGCTCCGAAAACAGAGACGAGATCCTTCTCCATCCCCTGGCCGCGCTGCCTCTGCAAAAGCTCATCGACCAGGCGCATACCACCACCGATGCCGGCTGGGAAGCGCAGCTGGTTCGACTGAAAAGCATCCAGTCCTTCACCCCCCAGCTTCCCAGCACCCTCCAGGCAGAGTTGCGCGACTATCAGCTGGAAGGGTATAACTGGCTGTCCCGCCTTGTTCACTGGGGTGTCGGCGGCTGTCTGGCCGATGACATGGGGCTGGGCAAGACCATCCAGTCCCTGGCCATTATCCTCGAGCTGGCCGAAGAGGGGCCATCGCTGGTCATCGCCCCGACCTCGGTCTCCACCAACTGGGAAACCGAGGTCCATCGTTTTGCCCCCACCCTCAATATCTGCTCCCTGCCCGGCAAGGATCGTCAGAAAACCGTCCAGGGACTGGGAAAATTTGACCTTCTGATCACCACCTACACCCTGCTGCAACAGGAAAATGAGCTTCTATCGCAGGTCAAATGGCAGACCATTATTCTGGATGAGGCCCAGGCCATCAAGAATGCGGCCACCAAGCGCTCCAAGGCCGCCATGTCCCTCCAGGCCAGATTCCGGCTGATCACCACCGGCACCCCCATTGAGAACCATCTGGGAGAACTGTGGAACCTCTTTCACTTTATCAACCCCGGCCTGCTCGGCTCCCTGAATCGTTTCAATGATCGCTTTGCCATTCCCATCGAGCGCTATCACGACCGCGAGGCGCGCCTCAAACTGAAAAAGCTGATCCGGCCCTTTATCCTGCGCCGCATCAAGTCCGATGTCCTGGAAGAGCTGCCGCCCCGCACCGAGGTCACCCTGCATGTGGCCATGAGCAGGGATGAAACCCATTTTTACGAGGCCCTCCGGCAAAACGCCCTGGAGGCCCTTGAAAATAATGACGGGAAAAAGGGCCGGCATCTGCAGATCCTCACCGAGATCATGAAACTGCGCCAGGCCTGCTGCCATCCCCGCCTGATTGACCCGGATACCAGTCTTCCCGGGGCCAAGCTGGAGGTTTTTTCGGCGGTCATCGACGAGCTTCTGGGCGGACGCCACAAGGCCCTGGTCTTCAGCCAGTTCATCGGCCATCTCCAGATTCTGCGCGAGTATCTGGATGGCAAGGGGATTGCCTACAAGTACCTGGACGGCTCCACCAGCAGCGCCAAGCGAAAGCAGCAGGTCGATGAATTTCAGTCGGGTAAGAGTGATCTCTTTCTCATCAGTCTCAAGGCCGGCGGCCTGGGCCTCAACCTGACGGCCGCCGATTATGTCATTCACATGGATCCCTGGTGGAATCCCGCCATTGAAGACCAGGCCTCGGACCGCGCCCACCGCATCGGTCAAACCCGGCCCGTCACCATCTACCGGCTTATCTGCAAGGATACCATTGAAGAGAAAATCGTGAAGCTGCACCAGGAAAAAAGAGACCTTGCCGGCAGTCTGCTCACCGGCAGCGACATCAGCGCCAAAATGAGCGCTGAGGATCTCCTGGATCTGATCAGACAGAAATAAGACTGAGTCAGTTCCAAATTTCAGATCGCATGCAGGAGAGAACCGGGCTTCCAGGCAAGGAGCGGGAAGGTAGCATCGTGAGTACCAGGACACTGCAGGCAAAGATGCAAAGCGCTGCCTTAATGGAGCATCATAGACCTTGAGCGCCACCCAGACCGGGAGAATGAACTGTTTCCTGCACATCCTTCCAGTCCCCTGAAATATCCCGGTTCATCCCATGGCTGCCGTGTTCACCATGTCCTTTTAACCGTGGTTTAACAGCCCATAAAAAACATTTAGTGTAATCAGCATTTTACATCATCAAAAAAAATGGAGTGGCACTACATTTGAAAATTTGTAACTATTCAGCATCCAAAGTTGATGCAGTACTTACCATGAATGCTGGCCACTTTCCCTGGAAGAGCAGTCGCAAGGCATCGGATGCAGTAACGCCTTGTTTTCTGCAGGTCGAGAGATAACTGCGTATGCGGCAGAATATTTTAGCGCCCTCCATTGATCTGAAGCATCCCGATACTTTTTGGCTCCTCGCTGTTTCAAGTGGGTAAGCCAAATTTAAGATTTCCACCGATGAG
>JACDZF010000146.1 GCA_013426795.1 Desulfocapsa sp.
AACCCCTCCTTATCAGGGAGGGGGATAAAGTGTCCCCCTTAACCGGTCCATCCGCCATGAAAAAAATCCTTATTCTTGATTTCGGCTCCCAGACGACTCAGCTCATCGCCCGCCGTATCCGCGAACAGAAGGTGTACTGCGAGATCCATCCCTACTCCACGCCCCTTGCCAGGATCAAGGCCCTGGCACCGGCGGGAATCGTGCTCTCCGGCGGGCCGGCCTCGGTCTATGACCCTGACGCCCCCCTCTCCGACCCGGCCCTGTTCAGCCTGGGCCTGCCGATCCTGGGGATCTGTTACGGGGCCCAGCTGATGATCCAGCAACTGGGGGGCAAAGTGGAGAAGGCGGAGAAACGGGAATTCGGCAAGGCGGATCTCTCCATCAGCAGTACCAGCGGCATCTTTGCCGGCCTTGAAACCAGTCCCATCCATCACCAGGTCTGGATGAGCCATGGGGATCGGGTGGAGATCGCGCCGGTGGGCTTTGAGGCCACCGCCACCAGCAGCCATTCGCCCTTTGCCGCCCTCCGGCACAAGGAAAAGCCCTTTGTCGCCGTCCAGTTTCACCCGGAGGTGGCGCATACCCTCATCGGCACCGATATCCTCCGCAACTTTATCTTCGGCCTCTGTGACTGCCAGCCGGACTGGACCATGCACTCCTTCATCGAATCCACGGTGGCCGCCATCCGCAACACGGTGGGCACCAGCAAGGTCATCTGCGCCCTCTCCGGCGGGGTGGATTCCTCGGTGACTGCCGCCCTGATCCATCGCGCCATCGGCGACCAGCTCACCTGCATCTATGTCAACAACGGCCTGATGCGCATCGGCGAGACCGAGGCCATCCTCCGTTTCTTCAAGGAAAAGACCCACCTGAAGCTCATCGATGTGGAGGCCACCGACTTCTTCCTGGCCGAACTGGCAGGCGTCGTCGACCCCGAGATCAAACGTAAACGCATCGGCCTGGGCTTTATCAAGATCTTTGAAGAAGAGGCGAGGAAACTGGGCGAGGTCAACTACCTGGCCCAGGGCACCCTCTACCCCGACGTCATCGAATCGGTCTCCTTTCGCGGCGAGGCCCCCATCAAGTCCCATCACAATGTTGGCGGCCTGCCCGAGGTCATGCAGCTGGAACTCATCGAACCGCTGCGTGAGCTGTTCAAGGACGAGGTGCGCGAGCTGGGTCTGGAGCTGGGACTGCCGGAGGAGGCCATCCATCGCCAGCCCTTCCCCGGGCCGGGACTGGGTATCCGCATCATGGGCGAGGTGAACCTCAGCCGCCTTGAGATCCTCCGCCAGGCCGATGTCATCGTCCTCGAGGAGATGAAGAAGAGCGGCTGGTACCGCAAGGTCTGGCAGTCCTTCGCGGTCCTTCTGCCCATCCAGACGGTGGGCGTCATGGGCGATGGCCGGACCTACGAGAATGTCATCGCCCTGCGCGCCGTGGACTCCAAAGACGCCATGACCGCCGACTGGTCAAAGCTGCCCTATGAGCTGCTGGGTTCCATATCCAGCCGGATCATCAATGAAGTGCGGGGGGTCAACCGGGTGGTCTTTGACATCTCCTCCAAGCCGCCGGCCACCATCGAGTGGGAGTAAAGACGATGCTGAAGACCGGAATTTATGTTGATGCCGAAAATATCCGCCTCTGCGGCGGCTACGGCATGCGCTACGACATTCTCGCGGAGCTTGCCAATCTCGGCGAATCCACCCTCCTGCGGGCCAACTGCTATCTGGCCGAAGACCGGGCCCGCACCAGGGATGACCATGAGTACCGCCAGAAGCTCTACCGCTACCATGATATTTTGCGCCAGTGCGGCTTCAAGGTCATCAAAAAATATGTCCAGCACTTTGTCGATGACGAAGGGATTCTCACCACCAAGGCCAACGCCGACATGGATCTGGCCATTGACGCCCTGCTCCAGGCCCGCAACCTGGACCGGGTCATCCTCCTCACCGGCGATGGCGATTTCATCCGTCTGGTGGTGGCCCTGCAGAACATGGGCAGCCGGGTGGAGGTCATCGGCTTCAACAACGTCAGCAATCAGCTCAAGGAGATCGCCGACTCCTATCTCTCCGGCTTTCTGGTTCCCGGACTCCTGCCCATCCAGGGCGGAAATAACGAAAACTGGCAGCGCGGAACGGCGGTGAACTATAACCCCGAGCGGGGTTTTGGCTTTATGCGTTACGTTGTGATCCAACCGCAAGGAATGGCGGCGGAGACGATCTTTTTCCACTGTTCCCGCTCCAATGTCGCCAATGACACTCTGTTCCTTGACCCGGCAGCCATCTTTGAGTTCCGCATCGGAGTCAATCCCGACAACAACCGCACCGAGGCCTGGGACATCCGCGCCCTTGATGAGCCTTTCCCGGGATAGAAATATCTGCTGCCCTCAAAGGCCGGTACGAATACCAAAGGCGCTTGCTCCCACACCAGGAGCAAGCGCCTTTTTAGTTCCGCCGGGGAGAAATTCACCCAGCTATCCCTTCATCTCTATCCCTTCATCTTGTACCCGATGCCGCGCACGGTTTCGATGCACTCGCCGGAGGCCCCCAGCTTCTTCCTCAGCCCGAAGACCTGCACATCCACCGCCCTCGGGGTGATCACATAATCATAACCCCGCACCCCGTCAATAATCTGCTGACGACTGAAGACCCAGCCCGGCCGCCGACCCAGGAGCTCAAGGATACTGAACTCGGTCACCGTCAGGGCGACAAGGGAACCCCCGACCTCCACTTCATACCGCTTGGGATCGATGGCGATATCATGGATCCTGATCAGCGCGTCCCTTGCCGCCGTTCCTTCCTCGGCGGACAACTCGTCGCGGCGACGCAAGGCCGCCTTGATCCGGGAAACAAGGATCTTGGGGCTGAAGGGCTTGGTGATATAATCGTCCGCCCCCAGATCCAGACCGGCCGTCACATCACTCTCCTCCCCCTTGGCGGTGAGCATGATAATGGGCAGGGTCTTGGTCTGCGGGTCCTTGCGCAGAATCCTGCACACCTCAAAGCCGTTCAGACTGGGCAGCATAATATCGAGCACCATCAGATCCGGGGCATCCCGCTTCACGCTGGCCAGGGCCTGCTCGCCGTTTTCCGCGTAGAGCACGGTAAATCCGGCCTTGGCCAGGTTATACCCGACAAGCTGCTGGATATTTTCATCATCTTCAACGATAAGGATCGTCTCTCGTGCCATACTCCGCTCCCCGATAGTGCCTGATAGATGGATATCGGTGCATCATCAGGTCCGTTGAATCACCGCCTCTGCGGCCACTTCCCCCGAACCCCGACGCACCCTCCGCCCTCCGTTTTCAACCTCGTTCCCATGGGGCCCATGGAAACCGCGAACCTCGTCATCTTCGAGACGGGGCGCTTTCTCAGGTCGGCCTCGGGTCGTTGCTGTTTGGTTTCCCGCCGTAATGGCGAATGATCTTGCCCTGGGCCATAAAGATCGTATCTTCGCAGATATTGGTGCAATGATCGGCAATGCGCTCCGTGCTTCTGGCCACGCTGAGCATCTTGGCCAGAAAAACATTTCTGGAAGGATCGGTCAGGATAATCTCTTCCAGCTCCTGATAGATAAGGCGCTTGGCCAGATCCACCTCCTGGTCGGCGAGGCAGACCTTGTAGGCCAGATCGGTATCCTCATTGATAAAGGCCTCCATGGTCTGTTTGAACATCCACAGCGCCTTGTCCATCATCCCGTGCAGTTTATCCGGCACCGTCATCTCGCTGGACATAAACAAGGTTGGATTCTCATTGTAGAGCAGGAGGACCTTATCGGCAATCTTTGCCACCAGATCGCCGATGCGTTCCAGGTCATTGTTGACCTTGAGCACTGTGACCAGAAAGCGCAGATCACTGGCCACCGGCTGGAGCAGGGCCATAATATGGAGACACTCCTCTTCGATGTCGATCTCGATATGATCGATTTCAATGCGGTCGGTCTGCATGACCTGATGGGCCAGGTCAGGATTTTTTTCAATCAGGGCCTTGATGGCGCATTCCATGTTCTCCTCAACGACGGTGCCGAGGAACACAATATGGCCCTTCAGGGTATCAATTTCAGTCTGGATGTTGCGTGCCATCAAGGAACTCCTTTTTACCTTGCAGAGATTTTAAACAGATTCCAGCAAACATTCAAGCCGATACCCCGGAAGGCTCGAGGGCGGCAGCAGGGCAGCACGGGGAGTTCCATCAACCCCGGGCGGGCGCCATCGACAACGGGGCCGGCTGGAATGGACACCGGCACCGATCAACCGAAGCGACCGGTGATGTAATCCTCGGTTTCTTTCCGTTCGGGGACGGTGAACAACTTCTGGGTCGGGCCATACTCCACCAGTTCCCCCAGATACATATAGGCGGTGAAGTCCGAGATGCGGGCCGCCTGCTGCATATTATGGGTGACGATGATGATCGTATATTCGCCCCGCAACTCCCGGATAAGGTCCTCAATCCGGGAGGTTGAGCGCGGGTCCAGGGCCGAACAGGGTTCATCCATAAGGATAATCTCGGGATTCACCGCCACCGCCCGGGCAATGCAGAGCCGCTGCATCTGGCCGCCGGAAAGGCCCATGGCCGACTGATGGAGCCGATCCTTCACCTCATCCCAGAGGGCGGCCCGCTTCAGGCTCTGTTCCACCGACTGATCCAGCATCTCACGCTCCTTGATGCCGGCTATGCGCAGACCATAAATGACATTTTCATAGATGGTCTTGGGGAAAGGGTTCCACTTCTGAAACACCATCCCCACCTTGCGCCGCAGCTCAATGACATCGAGGGAGGGATCATTGATATTCTCGCCGTCGATGGCGATCCGCCCTTCGATGCGCAGGCCATCCACCAGATCGTTCATCCGGTTGATACAGCGCAGAAAGGTGGACTTGCCGCAGCCGGATGGTCCGATCAGGGCGGTCACCTGACTCCTGGGGATGCCGAAGTTCACGTCTTTGAGGGCCTGACTTTCGCCATAGTAGAGATCCAGATGTTCAACCACCACCTGCGGGTTGTCAATGGACATGATGGCCTTGTCGGATTGTGCCATGGTACTTCCTCTTGTTAACTCCTTGGGAATAAATGAAATTACAGCAGTCATTTTCGGCATTCGTGCTCACCTGAACGACGGCTTCGTCTTTTTCTTTAAGTCTTCGAACTTCCTGCATTTCCAAATCAACCGTGGGGTAGGATAAAATTCCCATCCCCCTGGCGGGGAGGGGTCAGGGGAGGGGGGAATCAGCAATGAAAGCAGTCCATGGCAGCTTCTCCCACCCCCCGCCTCTGCCGTCACCGGAGGGGAGTTTTCTTAGCCAGGCAACCGAATATGGCACGCCTGCTTCAGGCTTCGACCCGTCTTACAAATCAGCGACGGAAAACCGCTCGCGCATCTTGTTGCGCAGTCGAATCGCGGTACTGGTGAGGATCAGGACGATTACAATGAGCAAAAGGGTGGTCACATAGACCATCGGCTTTGCCGCCTCCACATTGGGGGATTGAAACCCGATGTCATAGATATGAAAGCCCAGGTGCATGAACTTGCGATCCAGATGGAGGAAGGGAAAGGTGCCATCCAGGGGCAGGGCCGGTGCCAGCTTGACCACCCCGGTGATCATCAGCGGTGCCACCTCGCCGGCGGCGCGGGCCATGGCCAGAATAAAGCCGGTCAAAATCCCGGGCGAGGCCATGGGCAGAAGAATCCTGGTCAGGGTCTGAAACTTGGTGGCGGCCAGGGCCTGGGACCCTTCCCGGATCCCCGGCGGGATGGAGCCCAGGGCCTCTTCCGTGGCCACGATCACCACCGGCACGGTGAGCAGTCCCAGGGTCAGGCTGGCCCAGAGGATGCCGCCGGTGCCAAAGGTGGGGGTGGGCAGCTTTTCGGCGAAAAAGAGCTGATCAATCTGGCCGCCAACCCCATAGACAAAAAAGCCAAGGCCGAAGATCCCATAAACAATGGAAGGGATTCCCGCCAGATTATTCACCGCGATGCGCACCATCTTCACCAGATAGCCTTCCCGTGCATACTCGCGCAGGTAGATGCCGGCAATGACGCCCAGGGGAAAGGAAAAGATGCTCATCAGAAAGATCAGCATGATGGTGCCGAAGATCGCCGGGAAAAGCCCGCCCTCGGTGTTGGACTCGCGCGGTTCGGCAAAAAGCAGCTCACCCATACGGGTCCCGTAATATCCGAGCTTTGCACCCCAGGACATGGAGTTGGGCTGATAAAAGCGGACGATATCAGCCAGCACAATGGTCTTTTCCCGCCCGTCGGCATCGATGAAAACCGCCTCGTTGGCGGAGACAATGGCGCGTTTGGTGCCGAGCATGGCCACCAGCCGGTCAAACTCGGCCCTGATCTTGACAACGTCGCCCTGCAAGGCCGTGGCCTCCGGGGTGTTCTCTTCTTTCTTGTAGCGCATCCGGGCGAGCCGGTTGTTCTTCTGCTCCATGGTGGCGTTGATGGCGGCAATCTGCCGTTCGATCTTGTCCACCTCGGCCCGCTGCGGCTCAATAAGCTCCATGGCCGCCCGCAAATTTCCCTGCTCCCCGGCGGGCAGTACCAAGCCGGGGGTTTTCAGCTCCTTGAGGAAGCCGTAGAAATTTCCATGCTCCTGGCGCTCCAGCACATACACCGTCGGCGGCACGCTGAATTCCTTCACCGCATGGGTGTCCACCCATTTGAAATCAAGACCATAGAGATCGCGGTTGCCGATCTTGAACTGCTGCCGACCCTTGCCGGTGCTGGGATTATCCTCCATCTGAACCACCTCGCCCAGCACATGACGGCCATCCTGAAGGCTTGCCAGGGTCACCTGCTTGGGCCAGAAAACCAGGACCCCGTTGGAGATCACCACATAGAGAAGGGTAAAGGTCATGGTCAGAACCAGGGACAGGGCCAGACCGGTGCCCCACACATAGGGCTCTCCCTGCCGCCAGAATTTTATATTCGCCATTGCGTATCCATTTTAAAAACCAGGTTATTTATCAATCAGTTATCTTCCAATACCGGGGAACCGGATGATTCTGTAATACCATTTCAAAATCAAAAGTGGCCTTTTCTAGAATTTCCCTTCCCCCTCGCGGGGAAGGGTCAGGGATGGGGGGAATTACCAATGAAAGCGGCTCATTGCAGATTCACCCACCCCCAGCCCCTCCCGTCAAGGGAGGGGAGTTTCTTTACCAAGCGAGCCGGAGATGGAACGCTTGAATGAGAATTCTAATAAGGCACCAAATCGACAAGCATCGGCTGATTTAATTTGCCCCGCGCCGCACCAGGAAACAGCCGAAAAGATTGCTGTTTCCTGGATGCGGCATAAGAGGCCGTAAA
>JACDZF010000147.1 GCA_013426795.1 Desulfocapsa sp.
AAAGTCAACATCTTTCCAAAATCTGGACTAATTGATCAAACGGACAGCAGAATCCAAGTAGGACTCCAACCACATCCCTATCTTTACAGATTGATTAGAGAGAGTTAGCAGTGTTTATCCCCGTCGAAGGTGTATTCACTCTCATCGTCATTCTCATCCCTCCAATGTTGGGATCGCACGACGCATAAACTCATCAAACAATGGAACCGTGAAAGCCATATCGCCATAGGATGGACTATATATCATCCCTTTTTTAATCAAACCGGCACGCAACGGCCCAATTGTGTTGATCTTTACCTTCAGCTTATCGGCAACATCACCAGTACGATATGGGCCTCCTCCAAGTTCAGCCATGACCCGAAGAAACTTTTTTTCTCGTGGGGTCAAGCGGTCAAACCGAACACGGAAGAAATTCTCGTCCAATCGTCTGGAGACCAAATCGCTTGCCTCCTGAACCACCTGCAACGAGATCGGCGAAGCAACAGCGTGATTCCATGCCTGATAGCCCCATTCCTGGAGAAAATAGGGATACCCGCGTGTCAGCCGGAAAATCTCTTGTAATGCGGCAGGCTCAAACGATTCTCCTGCCACCATTACCGGCTCCTGGAGGGCCTTGATAGCATCCGGCTCTGGTAATGGGCCGATCTCCGGGAAGCTGAACAGTCGCTCGGCGTATGATTTCGATTCCCCTGCCAGGCCTTGTAAAATGGGCAAACCAGCACCGATCAACACCAGAGGAAGCTGTAGCTGCTGCATCTTGTGCATGGCCATAATCAGGGCACTGAGTTCTGATGTGCTGAAATATTGAATTTCGTCAATCAGGATAGCAATTGCCACGCCTCGTTCTTGAGCTGCCTCGCCCACGGCCATAAAAAGACTGGGGAGATCGACTTCAAGATCTCCACTATCAGCAGAACCCGCCTCTGGTTCAATGTCCAGACCAATATCGATCTCGCCAACCGTGATTTTAATTGCGCCCACAAAACTTTTAAGTACAGCAAAGCTGCGCCGCACTTTGTTACCAGCTCCGGCGATCCGATCTATACTGAACAGCAGACGCCGCAGGTGAGGGGCCAGCAAGACTGCCAAAGATTTTCCCTCATGTGCCTCGATCAGAATCGTACGGTAGCCCGTATCTTGAGCCATCCGCTCAATTTCATTCAATAAAACAGTCTTCCCTACCCCGCGTAGGCCAGTGAGCAACAAACTCTTTTCTGGCCGTTTGGCGAGTTTGCGTCCCAATAATATACGGGCTTGCTCCAACACTCCATCACGACCAGCAAGTTCAGGAGGCGGGGAACCCGCCCCAGGGGAAAAGGGATTCGTTATTTTATCCATAATGGTCTCACCTCTATAAAACTCTATCGACTTATATCTAATATAGAATAGAACTCTGTATAACTCAATATAATCATAAAAATTTCAAAACCGACAAGGGATAATTGAGTGAAGATCTGCCCGGAAATATTCTATTGCTCATCTCAATTTTATTTGACCTATCCCTTCCCAAGCTCATTTGGTTCCCACCGTATTTTACTGAATGCGGAATTGGCACTCTCCATGGGTAACTCACTTCGCAAAACCGGCTGGGCCGCCGACCAGTTGGCTTCCCCTATCTCTCGGAATCTGCCAATCGCTTCCTCCATGCTTACCTGATTGATTTTTTCAACATTGATGACAATATTCAGCACTCCTTGCATGGTTGCGCGAAGATGACTGATATTTGGAAAAATTTTCAAGTCGTTACATGACATTTCGTCTTGTTTTGTTTTAATCTACGGCAAGTTATATGATGCTCTGTTCCAAACATTGGGACACGAGTGATCGTGCCGGTTTATTTCAGCCGTATGTCCGATGGCGCGATGCGGGCTATTTTTACCAGCGCGACCCAGCAGACAGGGAGATAGGCCGCTGCCCACCAGGGCATATCAAAGCAGAGCCGGCAGGAATGATCGCCGCTGCGGACAAGGGTATGGCCGGTGGCCTCGAAGGGACCGATGCGCCAGCTCCAGAACTCCAGGTCTCTGAACCTGCTGATGGTGAAGGGAAGCCAGATGGAAAAAATCGTCCTGACCCGTCCCCTGCTGCCAAGTTTGATATGTGATTCTTCGCAGTCCACGGCAATCAGCGAAGGGCCCCATAAGGGCCAGAGACGGGTGTCGGTGAGGACATCCCAGACGGCTTCCGGGGATGCGGCAATTTCCTTACAGATTACAATCCTGTTTTTTCTGAGCGATATCATTGTATTATTAAACCATGAGGCAGGTGTTCGGTTCGACACCTGCGGGCAGTGTGGGCGGCAGTATCGGTTCCAGTTTCAGCCGGGCGATGTGGTAAGGATCGGGGCGATAGCAGAGTCATGATTCAAAGGATAATCACGATCACATCGGGTTCGAGCCTGAATAATTCGATATTGGAAAGCCCATAAGTACTGAGGTTCTTGCAAAATTACCACACCGTCATTCCCGAGTGCTTTTATCGGGAATCCAGTTTCGTAAATTCAGCGTGTTATGGATTCCCGCCTGCGCGGGAATGACGGTTCGTGGACATAAATCCTCATTTTGCAAGAGGCTCGTACTTTTCAAAAATGACTGATTCCAGCCATTGTTTCCCAGAAAAAAACTCCCTTGCATTCTCCATCAGAAAATTATAACTAACCCCGATGAACGGTACTAATTTTGTTCAGCCCATTTGCACTCCAAAAGACAGAACTGCTTTCAGGGGAAAGAGTTTGCAGCTCTCAAAGATTCAGAAACAAGGGCAAAGCCCGCAATCAATGAATTCAATCCATGGAGGAACGGAGAGATAATGAAAACAATACTGAAGATTGTCCTCTGGGGCTTCTGTACAGCGGTCTTTTTTTTACCAGTCCAGAGTTTTTCCGGTGAGGAATTTTCCGCTCCCCTGTGGCTGCGCTATCCGGCTATTTCACCGGATGGCAGCCAAATCGCCTTCACCTATGGCGGTCAGATCTGGCGCGTGTCCTCATCCGGAGATGAGGCGATTCCCTTGACCAGTGGCGATTTTTACAGTACTCGACCGGTCTGGTCCCCCGATGGCAAACAGGTTGCCTTTGCCTCCAAACGCCACGGAAACCTTGACCTGTTTCTCATGTCAGCCAGCGGTGGCGAAGTCAAGCGCTTGACAGATCACTCCTCAGATGATGTTCCTTACGCCTTTTCCCGGGATGGTCAGCAGATCTATTTCTCATCTTCCAGGCTGGGCGGCACCAATTCAGTGCTGGCCGGCACCTACCTGCTCAGCGATCAACTCTATGCGGTACCTGCCCAGGGAGGCCGGACACGACTGGTGCTTGAGACACCGGCACTGGAAATTGCGGTCAGCCCCGACGGGAACGGTTTGTTGTATGAAAATCGGCCCATTTACGAAAACGAGTGGAGAAAAGGCGCTGTTTCAGACGGGACCCGGGATATCTGGTATTATGATCTGAAGAAGGGCAGCCATCGCAAACTTACGGACTGGCGGGGTGAAGATCGGAATGCCGTCTGGGCGGCCGATGGCAAGGCCTTCTCTTTTCTCAGTGAACGCTCCGGGAGCTTCAATGTCTGGCGGCAGCCCATGTCTGACGGGGCCACAGCGGAACAGGTCACGCTCCACACCGGGCAGCCCGTGCGCCAGTTGAGCATCGCCGGGGATGGGACCATGGTCTATTCCTTTGAGGGTGAAATCTGGAAAAAGTCCCCGACCGGCGAGCAGTCCCAGCGTATTCCCATTCGCATCAGTCAGGCATCTCTGGTGCAGGGGACGTTTTCGGCCAATGCCAACGAGTTTGTGAGCGAACTTGCGGTGTCGCCCAACGGGACGGAAATAGCCGTTATTGCCCGAGGGGAGGTGTTTGTGGTTTCAACTGTCAATGGCCGCACCCGGCGCATTACATCAACTCCCCAGTTTGAGAAATCCGTAAGCTTCGGGCCCGATGGCCGGACCCTTCTCTACAGCAGTGAGCGCGATGGGGATAGTGATGTCTTTGAGGCATCGGTGGCTGCCAATCACCCCGCTTCTTTCACCGCCGCCGGGCCCATCGAGGAAAAGAAAATTGTGGATACCAGAGGTGATGTCCTGTTCCCGGCCTATTCGCCCGATGGAACGCAGATTGCCTATCTGGATAATCGGAACAGTATCCGCATCCTCAATCGAAAAGACGGGAAAACCATAACGCCTCTACCTGAAGGCTCCATCTACAGCTATCAGGATGGAGACATGACCTTTGCCTGGTCGCCGGACGGGCGCTGGCTGACAGCCACCACCGGTTCGATTGTCAGAAGTACGGAGGTTGTCCTCCTGGATGCCACCGGGAAGCTGGCTCCCATGGATATTTCCCAAAGCGGATATCGGGACTCGGACCCTCAGTTTACCGCGGATGGCAAGGCGATCGTGTGGACCACGGACCGGAACGGGTTGCGTCAGGCTGACGACAATGCCGCGCAATTTGACTTCTATATGGCCCATCTGACCCAGGAGGGTTTTGACGCATTCCGGCTGGCAGCCAACGGCGTTGAATCAGCGGTGGAAAAGACCCCTGAAGGGGGAACCAAAGAGAAGGGGAAGAAGAGTACAGTCTCAGGAGCAACTTCCTGGCAGCCGCAGATTCAGGGGATCAAACACCGGACCACCCGTCTCACTCCGTTTTCCATTCTGCCCGTTTTCAGCCACGTCTCTGCCGACAACCAGTATCTGGTTTTTGTCGCGCTGGAGGAGCCAGGGCGAGCCGTGGGCTATCGCCTGAATCTGCGGAACAACCACCTGGATCAACTGTTTGTCAAGCCGCTCACCGCCCTCCAGTTTGCCATGGATGGCAAGGGCGAGAACCTCTATGCCCTCAGTCCCTCCGGCATCGAACGCATCAGTTTGACCGGCGGCAGCGGGGAGGTGATTCCTTTTCACGCTGATATTGCCTACGATCCTCGGGGTGAGGTCGAATATCTGTTTCAATATTTCTGGCGGCTCACCAAACTGAAGTTCTATCAGGCCGACATGCATGGCGTGAACTGGGAGGAGGTCCGAAAGGACTATGTCCGATATCTGCCCCATATCCACACCTGGGAGGATTTTGCCGATCTCATGGGAGAAATGGCGGGCCAGCTGAACGCCTCGCACATGGGCTGTTATTACTCTCCCACCCCCCGCCTGGCCGATCGTACGGCATCCCTTGGCGTATATGAAGACCCATCCCATAAGGGGGAAGGCCTGCGCGTTGCCGAGGTGCTGGTCGGCGGCCCGTGTGATCGTGCTGATGGGCGGGTAAAAGCAGGGACGGTGATTCTGGCTGTGGATGGTAGTCCCGTGAAATCAGACATGAACATTGATTCTTTGCTCAATCACAAAGAGGGGATTCCGGTGGAATTAACCGTGCGGACAGCTGATGGTGCCAGTCCAACCACCCTTGTCGTCACCCCCATATCCATGGACACAACCCGCGCTCTTGCCAATGGTCGTTGGATCGAAAGGCGAAAAAAGATGGCCGAGACACTTTCAGAAGGGCGGGTCGGCTACGTGTATATTCCCAGTATGGATGCAATGAGCTATCAGACCACCTTTGGGGAGATCTTTGGTGAGCTGTGGAAAAAAGAGGCCGTTGTCATCGATGTTCGCTTTAACCGGGGCGGTAATCTGCATGATCAGCTTATCGCCCTGTTTACCGGAGATGTCTTTGCCGGATTCACCAGTCGGGAAGGTCTGCTTGTGGGCCGAATTCCAGTGAATCGCTGGGCTAAACCCAGTGCGCTCCTTGTCAACGCCGGGAGTTATTCGGACGGCAGTATTTTCCCCCATCTCTATAAACGCCAGCACATCGGGCCGGTGGTCGGGGCGCGGGTTCCCGGAACAGGGACGGCGGTGTGGTGGATGACCACTCTCAACAATCACATCAAGTATGGCATTCCCCAGTTGGGGGCAAAAGATTTCACCACCGGCTGGATCGAGAATCAGGAAACCGTGCCTGATGTCCTCTCGTACAACGATCCAGACGCCATTGAAGAGGGGCGTGATCCGCAGTTGGAGGTTGCAGTCAAACAACTGCTGACGAATTTGAACGGAAAATAATATTCCAGGGCAACACAAGGCACGGCCATGCTTCATGGCTGGAAATTTCCCGCATTGAGCAGGATCATATTCAAGGAAAATCATTGATGAAGTGGCTCCTTATAATTCTGATCTCGGCCCATCTCATGGCAGGTACGGTTGTTCTGGCCGTTGTGGATATTCGACAGGAACCCGTCCACTTTGCCCAGGGTTCATCCGCTGCGGTCCGGTCTGGTAAAATCAGGGGCTATCAGAGCGTCGACTATCAGGTTTCTGCCCGTGCCGGTCAAACGCTGGTGGTGACCTTCACACCGAGCAACCGCTCCGCATATTTCAACGTTCTGCCGCCCGGATCGATGGAGGCGATCTTCATTGGCTCAACCCTTGGGAACCATTTCGAAGGTGAGCTGCCCGTCGATGGCGTCTATACGATCCAGGTTTACCTGATGCGCAATGCCGCCAGACGCAATGAAAGTGCCGGCTATACCCTTGAATTGAAACTGACAGACAAGGAAAAAACAGCGGCGACAGCCTCGCAGGCCCCCCTTGTCACCAGTGGCAGCGGCGGCTTTTTTGATAAGACCCTGGAACTCCAGGGAATCACGTTTCATATAACGAGTGGCAGTCAAGGTTTGGACACTCTCCTTCGCATTGCCCCGTCCGGACTTGAAGTCGACAATTCGCCCATTGAAAAGCGGATCATGGGAACGGTCACCGGTGCCGAGGTGGCAGACCTGAACGTGGACGGTTCGCCCGAGGTCTATGTTTATGTCAGAGCTCCTGGAGACGAAGAACAGGTTTCTCTGGTGGCCTATTCGGTCAATCGGCGCAAATCACTCAGCGAAATTTTTCTGCCTCCTCTGACCGATAATGCGGCCGCATCGAAAGGCCACCGGGGGCATGATGAGTTTGCGGTACTGGAAGGGGTTCTTGGGCATCGCTTTCCCCTTTATCAGGACTCTGCCGACAGGTCACAGCCGACCGGCAGCATGCGGCAGCTTCAGTATAAACTCGTTCCCGGTGAGGCAGGATGGCAGCTTAAGATCGATCAAATTCTCGAATTCTGAAGGGTTCATCGTGAGAGAGAGTGTAGTTGGT
>JACDZF010000148.1 GCA_013426795.1 Desulfocapsa sp.
GTTGTAATTACAATATGTTAAATTGTTTTTGGTTCTTAAGTAAATGACATTGAGTTGCTACTTCTAAAATATGAAAGCCATTTTACCTAATTATAAAAACATGGAGATTTTTGCTATTTGAGTGGGTGTGAGGAGTCAATTATAAATGGCTGTTTGCCTTTCATATGAGCAATTATGGGAATGTCGAAGCAGAAATCCTGTCTATGCAAATAAGAAATTGAATTTGCAATTTGCATAGACAAAAGGTATCGTGTTGCTATGAATATTCTTTTCCGTACAGCAGAAACATATCTTCAGCAGGCTGCCAGCCGGTATCCGGTGGTTACCGTTACCGGTCCGCGTCAGAGCGGCAAAACGACCTTGTGTCGCAAGGTCTTTGCCGAAAAGCAATATGTCAGTCTGGAAAACCTTGATACCCGTCAGTACGCCATCGATGATCCGCGTGGATTTCTGGCAGCTCTTCCCGATGGGGCGATCCTTGATGAGATCCAGCAGGCCCCGGCCCTTCTTTCCTATATTCAGACCATTGTCGATGTCGACGGTCGGTACGGCCTGTTTATCCTCACCGGAAGTCAGCAGTTTGAGGTCTCGCATTCCATCAGCCAGTCGCTCGCCGGCCGCACAGCACTTTTCAAGTTGTTGCCATTCAGTCTGGAAGAACTGGGTGCATATCAGAATGATCTTTCCACGGATCAACTTCTGCTCACCGGATTTTACCCCAGAATCTGGAAAGAACACCTGGAACCATCACAGGCGCTTGCCGCTTATTTGGAAACCTATGTGGAAAGGGATATCCGGCGGCTGATCAACATCAAGGATCTGAACCTTTTTCAGCGATTTCTCATCCTCTGTGCCGGGCGGACAGGGCAGCTTCTGAATTTCAGTCATCTGGCAGCCGACACCGGGGTATCGCATCAGACCGCCCGTAACTGGTTGTCCCTGCTTGAGGCCAGCTATATCGTCTTTCGCCTGCCTCCGTACTCCGTCAATATTGGTAAAAGACTTATCAAATCGCCCAAGCTCTATTTTTACGATGTCGGTCTTGCCGCCCATCTTCTTGGCCTTGAAAACACCCTTCATGTCAGCCGCGATCCGCTCCGGGGGAATCTTTTTGAGAATATGGTTGTCATGGAGGCATTGAAGTACCGTTTCCATCGGGGCAAACGAGCCAATCTCCATTTTTACAGGGACAGCAATGGCAATGAGGTAGATTTACTGATAAGTTCCGGCCCCGACCTCTATCCCATTGAGGTCAAGTCGGGAATGACCATCAATAAAGATTACTTCAAAGGCCTGGATTCCTTCGCCGGACAGTTTCCTCTGCCCCATGGCCGCGGCCTTGTTTATGGCGGAGATGAAACACAACTCCGTTCGGAAACTTCTATCTATCCGGCAAGGCAAGTATTTGAATTATTGACGATACTGGAAAAGAAGTCAGGAGGAGAGGCCCCATGAAAAAAAGCACCTGCACTCGCAATCGTTGCCACCAAACCGTGACAGACTCAACTGATTTCCCCTCATTTCCTCTCGTAGAGAGCTGGTGAAGGATATCCCAAATAGTATGGACAGTCAGGAGTTCCTCAATCGTTGCCTCTTCTTAGATATTGAAACAAATGAGAAAGGGGAAATCTATGAATTGGGCGCCTGCTTGAACGGGAAAAAGTTTAACACCCCGCAAGGCCGGAAAGTCGGCAAAGAGTTGCTTGTTGAATTTGCTGCCTTTGGCGTTGATGCTGAATTTATTGCCGGTCACAATATCCTCTCCCACGACCTTCCTCGTCTCCGTGAGAAAGATGCAACCCTTGCAATTCTGTACAAGCCTGTGGTTGACACCCTGTATCTCTCCCCGCTTGCCTTTCCGGAAAACCCCTACCATCGATTGGTGAAAAACTATCAGATTGTCCGAGACAGTATCAATAATCCCGCGGAAGATGCGGCACTGGCCGGTAAGATTTTCATGGAGCAATGGGACGCAGTTTCACAACTCCTGGAGAGAGGTTCTGACGCGCCATTGATCTACCGGGGTTTCTTCCATCAGGATGACCGCTTCGCAGGCACATCTGCTGCCCTGGAAGCAATGGGCGTGCCCCTCATAGAGGGCAAAGACCTTTACCAAACATTCTCAGGGGTTATCCGAAAAGATGTTTGCATGAATGCCCTGGAGCGACTTGTTGAACAACTGGTTGACAAGCGGGTCGAATATCCGCCGCTGGCCTATGTGACCGCCTGGTTGACCGTCTGCGGCGGCAACTCGGTTCTGCCACCGTGGGTTCGGCACCATTTCCCTGTGGCACCCACGTTGCTCCATCAACTGCGGGAGCAACCCTGCAACGATCCCCAGTGCAGTTATTGCACAACACATCATAACCCGCAGTCTTTTCTGCAAACCTATTTCGGCTTCGAGGATTTTCGCCCACAACCGGCAACCGATGACGGACAAAGCTTGCAGGCAGCAATCGTGACTGCCGCTGCCCGCAACGCGTCGCTTTTTGCCACTCTGCCCACAGGCGGAGGAAAAACACTCTGCTACCTGCTCCCGGCCCTGATGCGCTATCGTCGGCGCAACAGTCTGACCATCGTTATTTCCCCCCTGCAGGCCCTGATGAAAGACCAGGTGGATAATTTCGCAAGACAGACGGGAACCACTCTGGCCGCCGCCATTAACGGGATGCTGTCCATGCCTGAAAGGGGCCAGGTGATGGACGGAGTCAGGCTGGGAGATGTGGGTATTCTGTATGTCTCGCCGGAACAGTTGCGCAACCGCTCTGTTGTGCAAACCATCAGCCAGCGGGAAATAGGCGCCTGGGTGTTTGACGAGGCCCATTGTCTGTCCAAATGGGGACATGATTTCCGACCGGATTACCTCTACTCCATTCGATTCATCCGGGAATTTGCCCAACAGGAGAAAAGCGGAATTCCTCCTGTGCAGTGTTTTACCGCCACCGCAAAAAAAGATGTACAGTCTGAAATCATTGATATTATCGGGCGGGAACTCGGCCTGCGGCTTCTCACATTTACCGGTGGCCATGAACGGAGCAACCTGCGCTATGAGGTATGGCCGGTGGACAGGTATGAAAAAAACCAGGTGATCCTGACGCTCCTTCAGTCACGTTATGACGGCACCGGCAGCGTGGTCATCTATTGCGCCACCCGTAAGAATACCGAAAATCTGGCCGAGTTTCTTGCTGGTGTTGGCTACAAGGTGGAACCTTTTCATGCCGGCCTGGAACCTTTTATCAAAAAACGTGTTCAAAACGACTTTATTTCCGGAGAGACTCCGATCATCTGCGCCACCAACGCCTTTGGCATGGGCATTGACAAGGATGATGTGCGCATGGTCATCCATGCCGACATTCCGGGATCCCTGGAAAACTACCTTCAGGAGGCCGGGCGTGCGGGGCGCGACCGCGACGAGGCCGACTGTATCCTGATCTTTACCGAGCAGGATGTTGAAGGCCAGTTCCGAATGAGCAGCAATTCGAGATTAACCCAGCGGGAGATAGCCCAGATCCTCCGTGGCCTCCGTTCTTCAGCCAGGGAAGGCGGCCAGGTGGTATTGACCGCAGGTGAAATTCTCAGGCTGGACACGGTGGATATCGACGAGGCTGAATTCGGCGACGACGGGGATACCAGGGTCAAGACCGCGATCTCATGGCTGGAGCGAGGCGGCTTTCTCCATCGAGACGAGAATAATACCAGGGTTTTTCAGGGGAAACCGCTGGTGCGCAATCTCCAGGAGGCAGGCGAAAAGATCGAGAGACTCGGCCTCTCCAAGCGGCAGCAGCAACGCTGGCTGGACATCCTCGCGGCCTTGATGGAAGTCTCTCCCGGCAGAGGCTTCAGCGCCGATGATCTTGCCTGTCTGAGTTCCTTTGTCCGTACTGACAATGACCCCGACCATGAGACCGAGACTCAGAGGGTGCTGCGGACCCTGGAGGATATGGCCGCACAGGGCCTGCTTTCCAAGGAGACAAACCTTTCGGCCTATGTTCGTTACAAGGTCAAGGACAGCTCGGAAAGATTGCTCATGCGTTTTTGCGAGGTGGAAAGCGATTTCTTGAAAATACTCCAGGAGAATGCTCCGGATGTGGATCGTGAGCAAAATCTGGTGATCGATCTCAGACAGGTCAATCAGCGCCTTCTCGACAAGGGCTACAAATATAGTACACCAGGCAGTCTGGCTCTGGTTCTCCGGGGCCTGAGTCGTGACGGGAAAGGCCTGGCAGGGCAGCAGGGAAGCGTCAGTATCAAATCCCTGGGGAATAATCTGTTTTCCATCGTCCTGCACCGCAACTGGGAATCTCTGCTGAAGACCGTCGCCATCCGCCAGCAGGCAGCCCATGTGGCGCTCAAGGTTATTCAAAGTCCCCTCCAGGAGACAATCACGCCCAGCGCCTCTCTCCTGGTTCCATTTACCCTGGAGGGGATTGTGGAAGGTCTGAAAAAGGACCTGATCCTCTTCTCCACCCTCAGGGATCCGCTCGCCGCAGCGGAACGGAGCCTCACCTTTATGCATGAGCAGGGAGTGATTGAACTACAGCAGGGGCTGGCAGTGTTCAGGCAGGCCATGACCATCACCCTCGACCCCGAAGCCAGGGGCAGAAAATATTCCAAAGCCAATTTTGAACCACTGAAAACCCATTACTCCGAAAGAAATTTTCAGGTCCACGTCATCAACGAATACGCCCGCTGTGCCATCAGGAAAATCAGTGTTGCCATGAGCCTGGTCCACTCCTATTTCAATGATGAAAAGGAAGATTTTATCCAGCGCTTCTTTCCCGACAAGAAAGAGGTGCTGGAACGAGCCACCAGCGAGCAGTCGTATCAGCGGATCGTTGAAGATCTCCATAACCGGGCACAGGAGGCAATCGTAGCTGCGCCCACAGAGAGCAATATTCTCATCATGGCAGGTCCCGGAGCCGGGAAGACCAGAACGGTTGCGCACCGGGTGGCGTATCTGCTGCGGGTGGAACGGGTGCGGCCGGAGGCCATTCTCGTTCTCTGTTTTAACCGGAGCGCGGCCATGGGGCTGCGGCGAAGGTTGCGCGACCTGGTGGGCAAGGATATGGCACGGGTGACAACGCTGACCTTCCATGGCATGGCCTTGAGATTGACCGGCAGGTCGCTGGTCAGACATACGGGGGGGACAGTCCAGGGGGAAATGGATTTTTCCACGGTTATTCGGGACGCCATCGCTCTGCTCAAGGGAGAGTGCGATGTTATTGGCTTTGCCAACTGCCAACCACGGGATGCGTTGACGGCCAGTTTCAGTCATATCCTGGTGGATGAATACCAGGATATTGACGAGGAGCAGTATGAGCTGGTTTCTCTCCTGGCTGGCAAGGCGCTCATGGAAAAGGAGCAGAAACTCACCATCCTGGCAGTGGGGGATGATGATCAGAATATTTATCGCTTTCGCGGGGCGAACATCGATTTTATCCGGCGTTTCCAGGAGGATTATCAGGCAGAGGTCCATTACTTGACCGAGAATTACCGGTCCACCGCCAATATCATCGATGCTGCCAATAACCTGATTGCTCATAATCACGACCGGATGAAACGGAAGCATCCCATTCAAATCAATCGAGCCAGAACGACCCTTCCCTTGGGAGGCAACTGGCAGCTGGGTGACCAGACCGGGCAGGGGAAAGTGCAATGTTTGCGCGTAAAAGACAAAACCAGTCAGGCCATGGTCCTGCTTGCGGAGTTGCAGCGTATGCAGAGCCTGAGCAGTGATTTTGATCTCAATAGCTGTGCTATACTGGCAAGAGAGTGGCAAGAACTGGATATTGTCCGGGCTGTCTTTGAAGCCGAAGGGATGGCGGTCAGCCTGAACTGGGGCAAGAGTGCATTTCCCTCCTTAACCCGAATCCGGGAGAATGCCGAGCTGCTCCGCTTTCTCCATAATTACGGCGAAGATCAGATATCGGCCAGGGCGCTGTTGGAGCTGCTGCCCGAAAAGGGGGAAGAAGAAAATATCTGGCAGGCGAACCTGCGCGTCCTGATCCGGGAGTGGCAGGACGAGACACAGAACAGTCCGCAGCCAATCAGCCGGGTGGAAAACTATCTCTATGAATCCCTGGCCGATCAGCACCGCTCGCGAAACCTGGAAAACGGCATCTTCCTTTCCACCGTCCACTCCATCAAAGGTCTGGAATTTAATCATGTCTTCATCCTTGATGGGAGCTGGCAGGAGAAAAGAGGTCCAGAGATGGAGGAAGAACGGAGACTCTTTTATGTGGCCATGTCACGGGCCCGAGAAACTCTGCAACTCTTTGCCATTGACCATTCGTCAAACCCGCATGTCCCCCTGCTTGCGGGCAGCTTCTTGATGACCCGGGCAACTGCTCCGTCCCGCAAGCTCCCCCTTCAGGTTCCCTGTTATGAGCTGCTCGGGATGAGGGAGCTCTTTATAGATTTTGCCGGGACAAAAAAGGAGGATCACCCCATCAGCAAGGCCCTCAACGAACTGACCACCGGGAGCTGCCTGACCATTGGCCGGGACAAGAATTTTATCCAGCTCCTTAATCATGTCGGAGTTCCTGTGGCCCGCCTTGCAAAATCGGCCCAGACCAGATGGCAGGACCGCACAGACGATATCAGGGATATACGGGTCGTTGCTCTTGCTAAGCGCTATAGGTCTGATATCATAGACCAGGAGTTCCAAGAGAAGTGCCACTGTGATTCCTGGGAGGTACCGATTATTGAGCTGCGTTCCTTCAGGGAAGAATGAGTGGTCCTTTGACATTTGTTGCAATCCGTAACTGACTTTAATTGCTGGTTTTACTGTCTGAGAGGTTTTTTTAGATGGTTGAAAATCTTGTGAATGAGCGATGGTTTTGGGATAGTGGAGGGTGTAAAAAGTTTGG
>JACDZF010000149.1 GCA_013426795.1 Desulfocapsa sp.
GAAAAGGAATAATCTCGATCTGCCTGATCTCGGAAAGACTCTGTTGCGAACGAATTCAGCGTACGTTCTAGGCGGTCTTGATCGTCTATATAGGTTGGCGCTGGCATCGTGACATGAACCTCCGTATGTGCTGGGTAACGCTTAACAAGTAATAATGCGGATCTGCATATCATCCCAACTTACACGAAGTTCACGATACTTTCCTCTACCGACAAACTCAAGCTCTTTGCCTTACCAGCCTGAGAATTTCTGGTAACGTACTAAAATTTCCACAAATATTATAGAATAACTTGCTACGCTCGCCTGTTCGCTTTTCTGCATATCGCCCGGAATGAGAGGATATACAGTTTTTGGAGAGCTGCTTATTCCCGGCGACTGCGCAAAAATGGGGGCCCAGAAATAAGGCCCGATCTCATTTTTCACCCCCCTTTTATCTATCTGAAATTCCAGGCATACCTTACTTCATTCCTTCAACTAAGCTCTGGTCAAGATAGTTCCAAAAATTCTGGGTTGATGGATAGAATAGAAGGAGTGAAAGTCCCATGAACATCATCGGAAATATTGACCACTCTTCAACTTTGAGTATGAGTCGGCTCTGCGTGCAAGCGTAAGCCAAGAGCCTTAATTACCTTCAGAACCGTGGAAAATTCCGGATTACCATCGGCACCCAGGGCACGATATAATCCCTCTCGGGATATCCCGGTGTCTCTGGCCAACTGACTCATGCCACGGGCGCGTGATATATCGTTCAGGGCCGCACGAATAAGACTGCCGTCCCCCGGGTCATCCACCAAGCAGGCATCAAGATAAAGAGCCATGTCTTCCTCGGTTTTGAGTTCGTCAACCGGATCCCATGTGGAAAATTTTTCAGCCATGACCTATTCCCTCCATTCTTTAGAAATACCAATGGCTCGGTTGATATCTGCATCTTGTGTGTGTTTATCGCCACCGGCCAGCAAGACAATTACCGATACGCCATGCCTGAAGAAATACACTCGATATCCTGGACCGTGATCAATCCGTAGTTCAGAGATACCATCACGAACCGGCTTTACGTCACCAAGGTTGCCTGCCGACAAACGGCGAATACGAGCGTTAATTCGCGCTACCGCTTGCCGGTCGCGCAAATTGGAAAGCCATCGCTTAAACGTCTCGCTTTGTATAATTTCCATCACACCTGAACTGTAACCCATGGGTCACACAAGATCAACGGTGAATATTGAAGATATTAAGACAGGTCATCAAAACACTCCCGTAACAGTATAAAATCCTTGACCATTAACAGTCTCATTTCATCAGACACCTCCCAACTCTTCTTACTCCAACTCAATAAATCCCCAATACGGGTAATCCAGGCCATAGCGGGCCACGAGGCCGGGGGTGTGCTCGCGGCTGGCCACCAGCCAGAGGTTGTTCTGACGCTGCGCATCTTCGGAGGTTTGCAGGGGGTCCCAGTTGGGGGTGAAGACCAGGGCGTTATCGGCGCTGTATTCGATATCACCGGAGCCTTTGAACACGCCCATATGCGGGGTGTCGGTGTAGCCGTCCTTGGTTCCCCGCGATAACTCCGAGAGGATAAGAAAGGAGACCTGCAGTTCATCGCGGATGGCCTCCAGTTGCCGCAGCCAGGCATCGATACCGGTGCGCTGTTCCGAGAACTCCTTAAACGGCAGTTTATGCAGGCTGTCGATCACCACCACGGTGTATTCGCTGCGCGTTTCATGACGGATAAAGTCGATATGACGGCGCATGATCTCGGCATTGAGTTTCCGGTCATTAATCACCCGCAGATAGACCAGCAACTCCTGAAATTGCTGGCAGGCCGAGGCAAAGGAGGGGCCACCCGCACCGGTTGCGCCCGCGTCTTTCACCGCCGGGACGGGAAGGCGGCTTAAGCGGCTGAGGGTGCGCTGATAGAGTTTCTGCCGGCCATTCTCAAAATCATAATAGAGCACCGGCACCTTGTGCCGCGCCATCTCGGTGGCAATCTGGATGGCAAAACAGGATTTTCCGACCTTGGGAGCGCCGCCGACAATATTGATGCCATGGAGACCGTCCAGGGCCTGGTCAAAGCGGGGAAAACCGGTCTTCATGGCCTCGTAGGCGGCACCGGCCTCCTGGGTTAATTGCTCCCGAAAACGGTCATACTCCCGCTGGGGCGTGGCAAAGGGAGAAAAGGCGCTGGACTCCTGGATCATCGCCAGAACCGCGGCCTTGAACTCCTTTCCCTTGTCACAGGCCAGTTGAAAGAGGTCATAGTTTCTGGGCAGGCCAATGGACCACCTCAGCAGCCGGGCCTTATAGCCGATCTTGGCGGCGATGGCGCGCGCCGCGGCTTCGGCCTCGGGATTATTTTCGGTGACGATAAAGACGGTGTGGATAAAGGCAAAACGCTCAGGGTCCAGCACCTCCAGGCTGTGCGGGTCAGGCACCGCAACCCCAGGGAAGCCAAGCTGTTTCAGGGTCAGCAGGTTGTCCTCGCCCTGACAGAGGAACAGGGCCCCGTTTTCACAGCGCTGGATGTCTTCACTATTAAAGAGATGGTGCTGGTCGGCAAAGAAGCGTTCATCGCCATGCCAGAAAAAATCCTCCCGACGCTCGGGAAAGACGCAGCGGGCGGCATAACAGTTGCCATCCTCCTGGACGTAGGGGTAAACCAGATAGCGGCCATTATAGCCGATCTTGAGCTCGGCCAGAACCGCCGGCCCAATCCCGGCCTGCTGAAAACGCGCCAGAAGCTCTTCGTTGAGCTGATCCTGATATATCGTTACTTCAGTATTGATATTGGTGGCCGGATACTCAGCCTGGGGGCGGATAAACTCTCGATCCGGGTCATAGCCCGGCGCCTTGTCCGGGCTGACGCCCATGAGCTTGGCGAACCAGAGGGGAAAACCGCCCGGCACGCAGCGATTGAGGCAGCGGAAGTATCCGTTAAAAAAACCGGACGTATCCAGAGACACCACCAGACGCCCGGCGGACTCCAGGCCCTGCTTCTGGCAGAAGGGACATTCCGCAATCAGGTGGTTTTTTTCCTCCTGGGTGTTGCGAAGAAACCTGCGATAAAACGAGGCAATCGCCTCTCCATTTTCCATGCGAAAAGACTCCTGTGATAATGGAAGAACGAATAAAGGGACAGAAAAAGGCCAGGAAAATCAAAACCAGACCAAAGTTCAGGGAAACAAAGACCGCGCAAACAACTTCCCCGCCACCGGGTCATTCAGGGCACGGGATGGCGGAAGGGGATGGGAAAAAGGACCTGTCAGTTTATAGCGGCCTCCTGTGTCAACTCCCTGGGGAGCTAGACGGCGCGCCCTGAAACAGTGGCGACAGACTGGCTGTTTCGGTGACGCGGCGATTACTTCCCGGAAACCATTCCCGCCAATTCAGCTTCGAGAAGAGGTTGATCAAACTGGATATGGACTGCCGCCCCTTCCTTCAAGGTATGTTGCACATATATCGCAATCACAGTCCCTCCCACACCGCTGGTCAAGGGACATTGGGGCAAGCCCTCCGGCAGACTGATATGGACCTGCCGCCCCAATAAATGACGGATCTTCTTGATCCTGATCATAAAAGATATCCCACCCGTGGAGACATCAACCGTCTGTCCCTTGAGGGCAGTCCCGGTAACCTTGCCATCGTCATCGAGCATGGCCATGAGCAGAGGACTGGAAACCGGATAGCGGTTTTGGATGCGGCGATTGATTGACGTGACCTTCAGTGAATCACGCTCACCCAGCTTCTGACAAAATGACTCCAGCTTGGCCTCCAGTTGCGGACAGGTAGTTGAACATTTGCGCAGGGCCTCACGACGCAGGACAAAGGCGTCCACCGTCCCGATACTGGCGGCATTGACGGTCCAGGCGGAGGCCTTGAAGAAAGAATCCGCCCCCAGGATTTCTCCGGTGCCCACGGTCTTCAAGAGGATTTCATTGCCCCGGCGATCCTGATAAAAGAGCTTGGCCCGTCCTCTATTGATAAAAAACAGTAATTGCTGCTGATCCCCATGAACCTCAATTTTTTCGTCCGGGGTATAGGTGACATGCTCCATGACCGAATAGAGACAATTAAATTCTTCGGTGGTGAGAAAGTCATAGACATCCGTCCACCTCATCCCCTGTTCCTGCTCCACACTGAGGGTTTTCTGTTCTTGAACAATCTCGGTGGCATGGACGATATCATCGAGGGCCAGGGCGTCAATTTCCACCAACCGCCGACAAAGCGCCTCCGCCTGGTCAAACTTTTGCAGGTAGCTCATGGTGGAGATCAGGTCCAGGAACAATGATTTCGCCGCCGTCAAGCGGTTCTGACTGAGGAGTTCGTAAACCTCCAGCTCCACGGCAAGATTGGTCACCGGCAGGTATTCCTTCGCTGCCCCTTCCGAACCGGACGGCACTGGCCGGCTGGCCTCGAGCGAATGTTGATTCGGTTTGACATTCTTGAATTTCTGCTGCCGAAGGCTTGCCTCAATCACCTCCACCCCTCGGCGCGCGGCCCGCCTGACCTGTTCGGCCATATTTTTGGGTGGCGCATCGCCTTTCCCCATATATTCCCGCAAGGCCTTTTGCGCGTAGGGGGATCCACTTCTTCCCAGGGTTTGACAGATGCTGACCAGCAGGATTGTTTTGATATCTTCAGAAAAATATCGCTCATCCTTCAGCAGCTCAACCAGCACCCCGACAACCTCTTCATCCACCACCGAGGCCAGGGCCCGCACCACCAGATATTTCAGTTTTTCACTGATCTGGGGCAGGGCATCAAGGAGTTCCTGTTTCCTCTTCTTCAAGCTGAGCCGTTGAATACAGGAAAGGGCCTCACTCTGCACGCGCAAATCTTCATGGGAAAGATAGCAATGGATGGCCCTGATATCCCCTTCGTCCCCGCTACCGCTGAGGAGCCTGAGCAGGTTGCGTTTTCCATACCAGGGCATGGGGGCCTGCAAGCGCTCAAGCAAAATAGGGGTCAAGCCCACGCCCACGCTTTGTAGAATCTTCAGGAGCTTAATCCGTCTGGATCTCTTCGTATTGGCCAGCAGCGTGTCCAGCAGAAACTGAATTCCGGGGAGGCCGGACATGATAATCTTCTGGCAATGCATCTCCTCGATTGGTTTTGCAAAACAATCCTCCAGATAGTTCTGAAGGATCTCTCGATCCACGGCCTTATCCTGAATCAGACCCACCTGCCTCCTGGCCTCCGCAGATTTCCTCAATGCCCCTGAACGAATGGCGTAGAAGAACGGAAGGATCTTTTCAACCAGCTCTTCTGTCCCCGCTTTTTGCGCATGAACCAGGACGTCCTGCAAAACCGCAACCACTCGAATCCAGGAATCGTCAACCTCATCCGTGTTTCTCAGCCAGTGAAGAAATGTCGGGGTTAATTTCTCCAGCCAACTCCAGCAGCTCAGAGCGACAAGCTTTTCGCCAATCAGTCCAAGCCCTTGGCCGCACCTCTTGCGCAGATCAGGATCATCGAGCTTGAGCCCGCCCACCAGGGTCTGAATAATGGCCGCCGCGACATTCTCTTTTTTATTGGTTATCAGATGCTCAAACGCCAAGGAGAGATGAAGCAGAATCTCCTCATTGCGGAGTCCCTCCAGGCTGCCCTGGGCCAACGCCGTTAATCCTGCCTGCAACCGTTTGCTCTGCCTTTGGATTTCGGTCATGCCCATGCGTTCAAGGGCCACCAACTGTCGACCCTTCACCGTCCCCAGCAAGTTTTGGCAGCACCCTTCCATCAGCTGGCGGGTCGCCGCCGCCTTCGGCCCCGGCACCAAGGCAAGCCTTTCTCCCTCCTGCCTGACGAAATCAACCAGGGCTCGAAAACGGTTCTTATCAATGGCGGTAACGAGGCTGGAGAAAAAAGCGGCGGCCAGGGGAGAGGCAAACTGCTGACAAAAAAGCAGGGCCAAGGATTCTTGATCCAACCGCACCGCCAACCAGGCAGCGGCACGGCCCGCCATTTTCTGTCTTTCATCATCGGTCAGCGCCAGGCCAACCGTGCCGAACACGTGACTCAAGGAGGGAGAGATTTCATGGAGTTCTTCCTGCTGCAAGGGCGAAAGGGCGGAACAAATGGCCGCCACAAAAAGACGCACGCCCTGTGCCTGATCTTTCAAGGCACTGTGGACAGCCTCTTTCTGTCGGCTATCTGATCCGGGGAGGAGGAGAGAGACAATCTCCTCCTGTGCCAATCCTTCTGCCAGTATCTGCTGCAAGCAATGAGCAAAAGTTCTGGGAAGGGATGTTTCCGGGTCCTTATTCTCTTCCCTTAAGGCACAAAATATACCTTTCAGATCAGCATGCTGGATAAAGGCCTTGCCTCCCCCAGCCTTTTGCATCTGTTCGGGAGTCGCGACGAAAAAAGACAAAATCTGCTTCAATCGCTTGCGGTCAATCCCCTGAGTCAAGGTCAAACACTCAAATCCTGACCTGGAAAGGGTTTCCACCAGGGTCAAGGCCTCCAGCTGCTTTCGTCCCTTTTTATCAAAAGCCACACCGTCCAGCGTCGGAACCCCATCGCGCAGACCAAAACAGAAGGTCTTGTGGAGGCGCAGATAAAGCTTCAACTCCGCGTAGGCCTTCTCCGCTGCACTGAGGGCCTGGGCGTTCTGGTCGGAATACAGACGAAGGGTGGTAATCGCCTTATTGATGCACTTTAATACCTCTAAGGCATGCTGCTGCCGATCAACATTTGTCATAAAAAATACCCTGTTGAATACCCGTCTCGAACTTGAATCTCTCTCCTACTTCTGAAGAAGCCGCCGTGGTGACAACCGAAATGACAGAGGGTAGAGTAGGAAGCTGATTTACCGAGCATAGCCAGGACTTGT
>JACDZF010000150.1 GCA_013426795.1 Desulfocapsa sp.
TTACAGGGGTACCACCGAGCTTTCACCCAATGCCGGAGGATGGAGATGCTTTTTCAGGATCAGCCAGAGGGACAGGGAGAGGGTCCCGGAGACGATGGCCAGGTAGCCGATGAACACGCTCTTGTCCGGCCAGTCCAGAGAAACCGCGACCATGGATAAGGCCCCGAAGAGAAAGTAGGAGAATACCATCACCGAAGATGCTGTGCCCGCATCCTTTTTGACCTGGTCCAGGACCAGGTTGTTGGATGGCGGACGGCTTAATCCTATGGAAAAGGTGATCAGTCCCATGGGAATGGTGAAACGGTAGGGGCCGTTGAGCAGGGGATAGAGAATTCCGATCCCGCCCATGATGACCCCTGCATACCCGTAGCTGATCATCCAGTGGGTCCCGATCACTTTGCCAAAACGCAGGCAGCTCATTGCCCCGGCCATAAAGCAGAGGGCGTTGACGCCGAAGAGGAAAGAAAATCTGATTTCAGGGAGGTGAAAGCCAACGATATAGATGCTGGCCGAGCCGGCAATAAAGGCAAAAAGAGGCAGGCCGACGATGGCATTGCAGAGGACAAGTCCTGTCAGTTTGCGGTTGCCCAGCACCCGTTGATAGCTTTGGCGCAGGGCGGTCAGGGAATTTCCCGTGCCGCCGGTGTGGGTCTCCGGTGTTTTGAGGACGCCGGTCAGGGCGATCAGTCCGAGAACGGCCTGGGCGGCGAAGATCCAGTTCCAGCTCAGCCACTCAAGCATCAGGCTGCCGAACATGGGGGAGATCATGGGCGCCAGGGCCATGATCACCGAGATCTGGCTGAGAACCCGCTCGCGCTGGCCGCTGGGCAAGCGGTCCCGGGCCATGGCCAGGGAAATGGACGATGCCGCTCCGGCCCCCATGCCCTGGATGATCCTGGCGCCAATGAGCATCCAGATATTGAAGCTGAAGGCGCAGAGCAGACTGGCGGCGATGAAGAGGAGCAGGCCGCTGATCAGGGGAGGTTTCCGGCCAAAACGGTCGGAGAGCGGCCCATAGATCAGCATCGAGCAGCAGTAGGTGATGTAAAAGAAGACCAGGGTCAGGTTGACGATGAAAAGGGGGTGCTGCCAGCTCCTCTCAAGATAGGGAACCGCCGGCAGATACATGTCCGTCGATAAAGGCGGAAAGGCGGAGAGCAGGGCCAGGAGAAGGATAAATCGGATCACGCGTCCGTCCTTGCGGGAAAGGGTGTTAAATGGAGGACAGGCATGGTCTGGTCACGGGCTGGATTTTGGATGCTGGTATCTGTTCTGGCGCTTACCCGATACGGGAAGCCTCCCGCACAATGGCCAGCATGTCACGAACGGCCCGATCCAGGCCGGTGAAGGCGGCGCGGGATACGATGGCATGGCCGATGGAGAGCTCTTCAATGGTATCAAGGGCGGCGATGCGGGCGGTGGTCTGGTAGTTCAGGCCATGTCCGGCGAACACCCGCAGGCCAAGTTGATAGGCCTCTTCGGCCATCGAAGCAATGAGCTGAAATTCCTTGTCGCGGCCCTTTTCGTGGCTGGCGTCACAATAGCGTCCGGTATGGATTTCCACAAAAGTTGCCCCGATCTCATGGGCGGCCTTGATCTGTCGTCCATCGGCGTCAATAAAAAGAGATACAGGAATGCCCGCCTTGTTCAGCCTGTCGATGGCCCTGGCCAGCATCTTTTTCTGGGCGGCGACATCAAGCCCGCCTTCGGTGGTGAGCTCCTGCCGTTTTTCCGGAACCAGGGTGACCATGTCCGGCCTGATATCAAGGGCAAAGGCGATGATCTCCTTCTGGGCGCCCATCTCCAGATTGAGTCTGGTCTTGACCGTCTCCCGGAGCAGGCGTACATCCCGATCCTGGATATGACGACGGTCTTCCCGCAGATGGACGACAATCCCTGCGGCCCCGGCCATCTCACAGATGGCGGCGGCGGCCACCGGGTCCGGTTCGACGCCTCCCCGGGCCTGACGAATGGTGGCGATGTGATCAACATTGATGGCGAGCTGAGTCATGGCGGTGCTCCTGGAGTGATGTAATTTATGAAGGAGTTCCTGTTCTTTGTCGAGCATTTGGATGGCAGCGGTTTCCGAGAGCTCATGGTCATAGCCGAGCAGATGGAGGAGACCGTGGGTGACAAGCCAGGTGAGCCGGTCATGCAGGGACTGGCGAGATTCCCGGGCCTCGCGCAGGGCGGTGTCCACCGAGATGACGATATCACCCAGCTCCCTGATGGGAATCTGGGCAAGCTGAGAATTGGCGCCATGATTCTCGATCCCGGCATCATCGGCCTCCGACATTGGGAAGGAGAGAACATTGGTGGGCCCGCTTTTGTGTCGGTACTGTTTATTCAGCCGGCTCATTTCCGTATCATCCACCAGACGGATGCTGAGCCCATGATCGGCTACCCGGCATTCACGGAGAAGGGCGCTGGCCCGACGCTGCAGAAGGCGGCAGTTTAGCCGATGGCTTACGTGGTCGGCCTGGAAGGAGAGGGTGATGGGCATGGGGAGTTATCGCTTACAGCGCAAGGCCAAGGCTAAGTGGGTTGAGTGGTTTTGCCGGCAGAAGAGGGACGTGGCCGGGCTGGAATCTCATCCTCTTCCTGTTTCCTTTCATAGGCGGTGATGATCTTCTGGACCAGAGGATGTCGGACGACATCGGCCTGGGTAAAGGGGCAGAAGGCGATGCCTTCAAGGGACTGAAGAATATTTCGGGCCTCCAGGAGGCCCGACATCCTGGGGACGGGCAGATCCACCTGAGTGATGTCGCCGGTGATAACAGCCTGTGAGTCAAAACCGATGCGGGTAAGAAACATCTTCATCTGCTCGCGGGTGGTATTCTGCGCTTCATCGAGGATGATAAAGGCGTTGCTCAAGGTGCGGCCGCGCATAAAGGCCAGGGGCGCAATCTCGATGATGCCCTGCTCAATAAGGGCGGCACTTTTCTCCGGGCCGAGCATGTCGCTTAGGGCATCGTAGAGGGGGCGAAGATAGGGATTGACCTTCTGGGCCAGATCGCCGGGCAGAAATCCCAGTTTTTCCCCGGCCTCCACCGCCGGTCTGGTCAGGATAATGGTGCGAACCTTGTTATTGGTCAGGGCGGAAACCGCCATGGCCACAGCCAGATAAGTTTTCCCGGTACCCGCCGGGCCGATGCCGAAGGCAATGTCATTGTTCCGGATGGCGTCGATATAGTTTTTCTGGTTGCCGGTCTTGGGCGAGATGATCCGATTCTGGGTGGTGATAAAGACCTTGTCGAGAAAAATCTTATCCAGCCGTGCCTGGGGGTTGGATTCCAGGACGCGCAGACCAAAGGCGAAGTCCGACGAGAACAGCTTCAATCCCTTGCGGATCAGCCCGTAAAACTGTTCCAGCAACTCTGCCGCCAGTTCCACCTCATGTCCGAGGCCGGTAATGCGGGCTCCGTTGCCCCGGACATGAACCGTCACTCCGCAACATTGTTCAAGGGTTTGCAGATTCTTGTTCAGTTCACCGAAGAGGATGGCCGTCAGGTCATTGTCGGCAAAATCAAGATCACGACTTGCCGGCTGCAGAGCTGAGGAATCCTTGCTATTTTTTCTCTGGCTTGCCAAGGATCGCGTCGATTTTCTGTTGGAAGGCTTCCGGGGTGCGTTGGTCGCGCATGGGATGGCCATTGATAAAGATGGATGGGGTTCCGGTCACCCCTGCTTTCTGGGCGTCGGCAATATCCTGATCAAGTTTCTGTCTGATTTTGGGGGATGCCATGTCGCTTTTGAATTTATCGATATTCAACCCTAGCTTGACGGCGATAGTGTCAATGGCACTGGTGTCAATGGAAGGCAGGGCAAAGAGGGCGTCATGAAATTCCCAGAATTTCCCCTGTTCCCCGGCAGCAAGGGCGGCCCGGGCGGCCGGATCGGCAAATTGATGTATCGACAGGGGCAGATTTTTGAAGACGATCTTGACGGTGGTGGGGTTTTTCTCGAGAACCTTTTCCAGGACAGGCCCTATCTTGCTGCATAAAGGACATTCAAAGTCGGTAAAAAGGACAATGGAAACGGGGGCTGCGGCCAGGCCGAGAAAGGGGGAACCGGCGGTATTGATATCGACAACGAAGTCAATGGTCAAGACGGAGAAGGATTTTGCCTTCTCATTGATCAGGAAGAGCTTCTCGCCCCGGGGAGCGATATCAATGGCGGAGACACCCTTGTCAACAGGGATGGTGCCCGTCAGGTTTCCCAGGTTGTCATAGACAAGGACGGTGGACTGGTTGGTGAGGATAAAGACCCGCTTTCCATCCAGGGAATAGACCAGATCCATGGGCTTGGCAGGAAGATTCCAGGATTTTTCCACACTCCAGTCAATTTTGGAAGGGGTGGTGGGCTGAGTCGCGGTCAGGGCCTGTCCACTCAACAGAGAGGTCAGAAGGAGGGCTCCGCCAAATATCGCATGTTTAGAGTGCATCGAATTTCTCCAGGGTTGTATGGGGTTACGGGAGCCACCGACGAATGCTCCCTTTGCCTGCCAGGGACGAATGTACCGTGTCAACAATAGTCGCTGTCCTTGGGTTTGGCAAGATATGAATCTGAAATGGGAGGGTGGGGTTCTGCGGGGCGTCAACTCTCACGCCGGAGATCGTCATTTTTCCCTGTTTTATTTGTGGAGCTTAGCGGACGGCCTGAAGTCGGGATGGCTTCCAACTCCAACTTATTTATGGCCCGGTCAGACCAGCAATGGATATTCTGCCTTGGCTCATGGGGTCTGCCGCTGGCGGTGAGGTTGTCACACCATGCTTGACACCCTTGCGGCCGTTTTTTTAATGCCGGACGAATTCGCCCTTGGTGCGGCCGGCAGGCGCACTTCAGGCGTTCGTGTTCAAAGCCTTGAGCACGTCGGTGAATTTGCCCCAATCCTGGTGGCCCAGCACCTCCTTGCAATTCCAAGCTAATCGCGGTGCCGGAACAACTACGCCGACCTTGAGAAGGAGGACTTCTTTCTACAAAGCCGATGCCGATGGCTTTGGCCAGGCAGACCTCGGTACAGAGTCCGCATGTCTGAAAATGATGCGGATTACAATTTCAGTTGATAAGATACCGGGAAAAGGAGACTTTTGTAATTATAGAGCTTCTGCCAGGGGGATCTCAAAAATCATTTTTTATGGCTGGTTAACAATATTGGTATCGGATTTGTTGCATGTTGAATGGTCAATTGGCTCGTAACAGGTTGAATCTTGCTTGACTGCCAGAAAGATGTGAATTATTAAACGAGAGATAAAATGGATATGCTGGAAGGGGTCGATGAGTACTTCTGTGTGAAATATTTGTTGTGAGTCAAAATCCTCGGTATTTGCTTCAGTTTTTTTTAATTTTCAACGCGAGGGTGGCGGAATTGGTAGACGCACTGGTCTTAGGAACCAGCGCCTTGGGCATGGGGGTTCAAGTCCCCCCTCTCGCACCATGTTTCGAGTATGTTTGGCTGTGTGTTCAATGACTAAGGAATGATATAGGATTAATCTTTATTGAAAGGATATGAATGATGGATGTTGTTGTTGAAAAACTAACTGATCTTACCAGAAAAATTACCATTACCTTGCCGGCTGTGGATGTCCAGAAGGAGTTGAAGACAGCCTATGACAAGGTTCAGCAGGATGTAAAGTTGAAAGGTTTTCGTCGCGGCAAGGTGCCTCGTTCCGTGGTCTTGAAGAATTTTAAGCAGCAAGTTGAAGGTGAAGTTGCCGAAAAGCTGGTTCAGGACACTTACTTTGCCGCCATTGAGCAGGAAAAGATTGATCCGGTGGTCCATCCCGAGATCAGCGAGCCCCGGTTTACGGAAGACGGGACCTTTACCTATGTTGCCATGATCGACACCAAACCTGTGTTTGAGTTGCAGTCATATAAAGGACTTGAAGTGGAAAAACCGGTGGTGGCGGTCGAAGACGAAGAGATTGCCGCTGAGCTCGAGTCGCTGCGGGTGGAAATGGCGCCTCTTCGCTCTGTTGCGGATCGTTCGGTGGCAAAAGGTGATATCGTTGTGGTGGATTTCCAGGGCTACCATAATGACAAACCCATGAAAGAGGTAAAAAACGAGAATTTTTCCATAGATGTTGGCTCTGGACGGATTAGTCCGGAATTCGAGGAAAAGCTTGTTGGCATGCAGCTTGGTGAAGAGGCCAGCCATGAGGTGGACTTTCCTGCAAAATACCCTAATCCTGTGCTTGCGGGAAAGAAAGTGATCTTCAAGGTCAAGGTGCAGGATGTAAAGGAACGTGTGCTTCCCGAGCTTGATGATGAATTTGCCAATGACGTGGGCAGCGAATATGCGACCCTTGCCGAGTTAAAAACAGCGATCCATGATCGTCTTATGAAAACCAAGGAAGAAAAGGCGCATGGAGATCTGACGGACCGGATCATGCACAAACTCCTGGAGATTCATACCTTCCCGGTGCCCATTCGGCTGGTGCGCTTTGAAGTGGAAGAGATGATCAAGGCCACGATTAAATCTCTGGAGCAGAATGGACTGGATCTTGAGTCTGCCGGTATTAATCGCGAAGAGTTGGCCGAGCGCAGCCGGCCAACCGCTGAAAAACGGGTGCGGGGTGACTTCATTCTCAAGAAGATTGCCGAGGTTGAGGCCATTAAGGTGAACGGAGAAGACATGGATCGTGGTTTCAAGCGTATTGGCGATCAGTACAATATGCCGGTGGCTCAGGTGAAGCAGTATTTCGGCGGCAGCCGTGATGATCTTTTGCCTTTTGTCAACGAACTGCTGAATGAAAAGATTCTTGCTTTTCTGCGGGCTGAGGCTACTCTTGTGGATTCGCTTGTTGCTGAGGCATCCAACTC
>JACDZF010000151.1 GCA_013426795.1 Desulfocapsa sp.
GTCCACTCCTCGGCAAACTTGACCGGCTCGGTCATGCTCCCCTCCACCAGCGCCCCGCTGCGTTCATCGACGGTGTAATCAAGGAGATTGGCGGTAAACAGGACCGTGACATAATCCTCGTTATTCTCCTTGCCGGCCCTTACAATTTCAACCTTGCGGATGGAGATGCTTTCCAGTTTATTGATATGACCCAGCTGCTGCATCTCCACAAACTGACGTTCATAATCGGCAGCAAGGGTATCGCCTAACAGGTTCCGGTAGGCGGAGATATCACGCCGCATCCAGCCCGCCTGGACCTTGAAGAAGACATCGGAGGCCACCTCCAGAAAATACTTCTCATCAAAACCGGGGTCGGTCTGTCGAATCATCGCCAGGCCCTCCCCCAGCGACCCGGACAGGGCACCCTGGGGCGGCGGCGGAGGGGGAACATCCCCTCCTGATCCAAAGGCTTGATTGCCGGAAAAAAATGATCCCGGGTTTTGGGTGGGCGGTTGATAGCCCTGAAATGAGCCGCTGGTCCGGGGTTTAATAAAGCGTTTGTAAAAGAAATAGCCGATCACACCGAGGATGATGATGGGAAGAATGCCCATGCCGCTTCCCCCGCCCATCCCGAACATGCTGCCAAAGAGCATACTGCCGATGGCGCCGCCCAGCAGTCCTCCCGCAAGTCCGCTGGCAAAGCCGGATCTCTTGGTGCCCTGCCCGGCGGGAGCAGACTGATTCATGGCCGGCGATTTTTGCGCCGGCGGACTGGAACCCATGGAACGGCCCCCCGATCGGGAACGGGCATCGGCATAGTCGGTGGTCACTCCGCCTTCAATGAAGGTGAGGGCAATCAGGATCAGAAAAAAAGGAAAGAGGCGGGTAATAAAAGAAGACATGGTGATACTCCTTAGGGTATGAAGATTTTTTCAGAATTTCTTTTTCGGATTATGAACACGCACGATACCGCATCATGGCAGCTTTTACAAAAAATATCCATGATGGCTTTAAACGTATAATTACTCTAGCAAGCCGGTCAAGGCTTGTCATCTCTTTTCGGTGTCAGAACACTGAAGACGCCCTTTCATCCAGGTCGTAAAATCCATGCTCCTTATCTTTGCTCCCCTGGCAAAATCCTGCGAGGCCCCGTCCGGTATTGCCCAGCTGGCCGGCACCCTGCGCGGACATGGGCTGACCAGCTGGACCCTGCTCGATGCCAACCTCGAAGGCCAGCTTTATCTCCTGGGGAGGCCACCGGCTTCCAGCGACACCTGGACCAGACGCGCCTGCCGGGCCCTGCCGGGAAATCTTGAGAAGATGCGCTCCCCCGCCATCTATGGCCATCCGGCCCGCTATCAACGGGCGGTGGCCGATCTCAACCGGGTTCTGGAGCAGGTGGGTTTCCAGCACCATCTGGAATTGAGTCTGGCCAATTATCAGGATGCCGCCATCTCTCCCCTCAGAAGCGCCGACCTCCTGCGGGCGGCCGCACATCCGCAAGGCAATATCTTCTATCCCTGGTTCAGCAAACGACTGACCGGCATCCTGGAGGCCACCCACCCTTCCATGGTGGGCTTCTCCCTCAACTATCTGAGTCAGGCCGCAAGCACCTTTGCCATGATCGGGTTTCTCAGGAAGATCGCGCCCAGGCTGCCCATCGTCGCGGGCGGCGGTCTGGTCACCTCCTGGCTGCACAGCCCGGCCTGGAATAATCCCTTTGCCGGACTCATCGATCATCTCATCGCCGGGCCCGGGGAAGAGCCCCTGCTGAAACTCCTGGGGCTTTCCCCCAACGGCCAGCATCACCCGCCCGATTTCCAGGGCCTCCCCACAAACCAGTACCTGGCACCCGGCTTTATCCTTCCCTATGCCGCCTCGTCGGGATGTTACTGGAACCGTTGTTCATTCTGCCCGGAAAAGGCGGAGGGCAACCCCCATCGCACCCTTTCCCCCGAGCTGGTCCTCCAGGATCTGGCCGCCCTTTGCCGACAGACCCGGCCCGCCCTCATCCACCTGCTTGATAACGCCATCGCCCCGGAACTGATGCGCGCACTCATCGACTCGCCCCCGGCCGCGCCCTGGTACGGATTCGCCAGGGTCAGCCGGATGCTCACCGACCCCGAGTTCTGCCGCGGACTGCGTCGCTCCGGCTGCCTGATGCTCAAACTGGGCATAGAATCCGGGGATCAGGATGTGCTCGACGCCATGGACAAGGGCATTAAACTGGAGATGGTCTCCCGCGCCCTGAACGCCCTGGCCGCAGCCGGCATTGCCACCTATGTCTATCTGCTCTTCGGCACACCCGGGGAGGACTTGGCCCGGGCCCGCAAGACCCTGGAATTCACCGTGGCCCACAGCCATGCCATCAGCTTTCTCAATCTGGCGGTATTCAACATGCCCATGGCCAGTCCCGAAGCCCCGGCCCTGACCACCAGTACTTTCTACGAGGGCGACCTCTCCCTGTACCGCGATTTTGTCCATCCGCTGGGCTGGGGACGCAAGGCCATCCGCACCTTTCTGGAGCGGGAATTCAAGCGTCATCCCGCCATTATCCCCATTCTCCAGCGCGATCCACCCATCTTCACCTCCAACCACGCGCCGTTTTTTATCGGCCAGGACAAAACAAGCACACGAGGACACCATCCATGAATAAACGCAGAATCATCGTCATCGGCGGCGGCGCGGCGGGCATGATGGCCGCCGGACAGGCGGCAGCAGCGGGTGCCCGGGTCCTTCTTGTGGAGAAGATGAACCGCCCCGGCCGCAAGCTCGCCATCACCGGCAAGGGCCGCTGCAATCTCACCAATATCGCCGAGATAAAGGAGTTCATCACGCACTTCGGCCCCAATGGCCGCTTCCTGCGCCAGGCCTTCTCGGCCTTTTTCGCCCCCGAGCTCATGGCCTTTCTTGAAGAGCAGGGGCTGGAACTGGTGAACGAGCGGGGCGGACGGGTCTTCCCCGCCGGTGGCAAGGCCCCGGAGGTGGTGCGGGGCCTGCAGCAATGGATGCTGCGATGCGGGGTAGAGCTCAAGACCTCCACACCGGTGGAGCTGTTGCTGACCACCAATGGCCGGATCAGCGGCGTCCTGACCAAGAACCAGACCCTGCCCTGCGATGGGGTCATCCTCGCCACCGGCGGCGCCTCCTACGCGGCCACCGGCTCAAGCGGAGATGGCTACCGGCTGGCGGCATCCGTGGGCCACACCATCGTTCCCATCCGGCCGGCGCTGGTTCCCCTGGAGATAGCGGGCAGCCTGACCACGCCCATGGACGGTCTTGATCTGCGCAATGTCACCGTCCGCCTGCTGGTGAACGGCAAGCGGAGCCGCCAGGAGTTCGGGGAGATGAGTTTTACCAAATTCGGGGTCACCGGGCCGGTGATCCTCACCCTCAGCGGCGAGGTGGTGGACGGGCTGCGCACTGGAGCAGCAATGGCCCTCTCCATCGACCTCAAGCCGGCCCTTGATGAACAGAAATTAGAGGCCCGCCTCCTCCGTGATCTGGAGGGCCGCAACAAGGAACAGATGGGCAGCGTCCTGCGCGGCCTGCTGCCCGGCGAGATGATTCCCGTCTGCCTCCGGTGCACCGATATCCCCGCCGACCGACCCGCCGGGCAGGTCACAGCCAAGGAGCGCAAACGGCTCAAGACCTGGCTCAAGGATTTCCGACTGCCCATCAGCGGCCACCGTCCCTTCAGCGAGGCCATCGTCACCGCCGGCGGGGTGGATCTCAAGGAGGTTGATCCCCGCACCATGGAGTCCCGCAAGACGCAAGGCCTCTATATGGCGGGAGAAGTCCTCGACATCCAGGGCGACACCGGCGGCTATAACCTGCAGGCCGCCTTTTCAACGGGATGGCTGGCCGGCCGGGCTGCCGCCCTCGGGTCTGATACCCCGGAGTAGTCAGACCGCCCTACTCAAAGCCCCATCCTTTGTTCCAGGCGAGGCTTTGGGGCAGGCAATCGCCCCTGGTTCATCCCTGGAGCGAGGGCCCATGAGGCCATCCCTGGCCTTTACCTGGACGACCACTCTCTGCCAAAAAAGGTGGTGGGAATGATCAACTCACCCTTTTTCCCCTTGCCTGCCGCTCCCTGTCCACCCTCGCCCAAGGGGCGCACCCGCCCAGGATGGGCCTGGCATCCTGCGTTTAGACCTTGACTCCTGGCCCCACCTCAATATAATGGCAACAACCCCGGGGACGCACCAAAACGGCTCCACCTCCCTGCAACCCTTCAACCAGCAGCCCTTTGCCATGAACTGTCCCCATTGTCACGCCAAGATTCCCACTTTTCGCAATCCGGTTCCCACGGTGGATATTATCATTGAAATTGGTTCGGCCATCGTCCTTATCAAACGCAAGAATCCGCCCCATGGCTGGGCTTTGCCGGGCGGGTTTGTCGATTATGGCGAGTCCTTTGAAACAGCGGCGGCCCGCGAAGCCCTGGAAGAAACCGGCCTGACGGTGCAGGGCCTGCGCCAGTTTCACACCTATTCCGATCCCGGCCGTGATCCTCGCCAGCATACCGCCTCCACAGTGTTTATCGCAAAGGCGGCAGGCACGCCCAAGGCGGGAGACGACGCGGCCGAGGCCGGAATGTTTACAGAGGATAATCTTCCCGACCTGGCCTTTGATCATGGCGCCATTCTTGCCGATTATTTTGCTGCCAAAATAAGGCCCCCTTCCTGGTAATTCCGATTCTTTTCTTGTAAGAAAACAAGGAACGAATCTGGAACTCCCTCATTTTGAAAGAACAAACAGGCCTTCCCGCCACCACTCTTTTATGAAAGGCATCATTCCCAGCAAGTTGGCACGAAGGTAAATGGATACGACACTCCTCTTCACCGGCTTGATCTTCGGGTCCATTGGCATGGGATATATTCTCTATGGCCGAAAACAGCTCCATATGACGGCCCTTGTCACGGGGGTCGCGCTCTGCATTTTTCCCTATTTCATCAGCAACCTTTGGCTGACCATTGCTGTCGGCACTGGATTTGTGCTCCTGCCATTTATGATACGGCGTTGATCACTGGGAAGATGCTGCCTGCACCGAGCAATCTTCTTCGCAACCCACTCTCTCAGTGTCGAGCGGGAAACTGATTGACCGGATACCGACGGCGACTGTTCTTGACGCCCGTGGCGCGCCACTGCTCCCTGTCCACCGGATAAATCATTTATCCGCCTCCTGCTCTCCCTTCGCATGGGAATGATCGGGAGGTATTGCATATTGTGTACTATGTTGTATATATAAGTCATAATCAACTTATAATGGAGTTTATGTCGCATATGTATAACTTGTTGCCAAATGAAAAAGAGGTCTTGGTCACCCTTGGAAAGCGATTGACCCTGGCTCGCCTGGAACTCAACGAAACCCAGGAAGTATTTGGGAGGAGAATCGGGGCCAGTCGGCAAAAAATTGGCCGCATGGAACTGGGAGACCCCAGAATACCCATTGGGGACTGGATAGCGGTCACCGGTTATCTGCGGAGGTTGTCCTCCTGGCAAGGAGTCATGGAGGCCCCCGTGGATCTTTTTGACCTTTTGGCGAAGAGCCAGAAGGGTCGCAAGAGAGCCACCAGCACCGCATTTTCCGACCAGGACGAGGAACAGCCATGAGTACGATGGATATTATCCGGCTTGCTGTCTGGTTCACCTCTCCCACTGGAGAAAAGGTGCTTGCCGGAGAAATTGCAAGCGAGCAGCCCACAGCTGGAAACATGGGAAACAGCCTGTCCGGGCAATTTCGGTACCATCCGGACTTCCTCAAGTTTTCCGGGCGATTCGCCCTCGACCCCCTGTTGCTGCCATTGGGACAGAATCCCTATAATGCTGATCGTGCCGATGGGGTGCATGGTATCTTTGAAGACAGCTTGCCCGACTCCTGGGGAAGATCAATCATTGAGAATGAAAACAATCTTGATTCTTCCATGAGCCGTGCGCCGATCTTGCTCCAGTTGTCGTCAAACTGGCTTGGCGCTTTAAGCTATGGCAGCAAGCCCCCTGCAAGCTTTGTCAATCCCTCCATTGATCGGCTGGCCGATCTCGCCGAAGGTGCCAAAAAAATTGAAAGCAACGACCTGGGCGTAAATGACGCCGCGTGGCTTTGTGGAGTTTTTAATTCTTTAAACTCCCTTGGTGGGTCCCGGCCTAAAATCCTGGTCTGCGACAGGGGAAAAGAGATGATTGCCAAGTTCCCCAGCCGGATGGATCAGATTGATATTGAAGCTGTGGAAGCCGCGACAATGGCCATGGCTCGTGATGTCGGCATACAGACCCCTTCCTGGAAACTGGTCCGGATGGGAAAACAGAAAGCCCTGCTGATTGAGCGGTTCGATATCAATCAAGCCGGAGGCCGAAATCATCTTGCCACCATGCATACCCTGCTGGGGGCCAGTGATCCAACCGGGCAGAGATACAGCGATATGGCGGTTATTGTCTTAAGGGTTTCGGGAGACCCGAAAAAAGATCTCCCACTCCTTTTCCGCCAAATGGTTTTCAATGTGGCGGTTGCCAACACCGATGATCATCTGAAGAACTTCTCCATGATCCGCGATCAAACAGGGTGGCGTCTCAGCCCCGCCTACGATCTTGTCACCAATAACCTTTACACCCGGAATCAATCGTTACTGGTCAACGGAAAGCGGTATCCAGGCAAGGAGGATTTATTGGCAGAAGCAAAAAACTTTGCCCTGCGGC
>JACDZF010000152.1 GCA_013426795.1 Desulfocapsa sp.
ACACCGCTTCACCGGCGCGGATCAGATAGCGGCCCACCAGATCACTGGTGGAAAGATCGTCATGACAGGAAACCGTGATCAGCGGACGCTCCAGCTTCCAGGCGAGATAGCGCATAAACCGGGTCTTGCCGCAGCCAGTTGGCCCTTTCAGGAGCAGGGGCAGGCCGCGGCGATGGGCGGCACAGGCGATCTCGACCTCATTTTTTTGCGCCAGATAATAGGGCTCTTCGACAATCCTGTGTTCATCCAGCCGAATCTTGCATCCGTCCATCTCCACCCCTTGCTTTTGCGTTGCCGTCATCACCATGTCCCTTCAAAAAAGTTCTAAGAAAAAGTATCACCATCGGCATTTCACAATGTTCATGGGCAGAGTTCCCGTCAAGACTAAAAAAGCATGGAGGCGTTCACCACCACCATGAACCTGCCCCGCCAGGGCCAGAAAAAATTCTAAAAACCTTCCCCTTCGATCTGGAAAAGGAATTCATGATCCGATCAGCAGAAGTCACAAGAAACAATTCGATGGATGGATTTTGCTAACGTCAAAAGTCCATCTGCGGGCGCGACTGAGCCTGCGGATGAGAAGAAATTGGAGAGCTTATGCCCGTCGGATGCGACGAATTGTTGGGCGTCTCTATGTGTAGCCCTTTCATCCTGTACGACGTGGTTGCACCACTAGGTGCGAGGTGACTCAGCTTCACTGCCCATACAGCGCACCGAAATCGTTGAGTGATGATTGAAACGTCTCGCGCAGGCTGGGTGCATCGAGACCACCCCGCGCGGACATAACTGCGCCGGTTTGGTCATCAATGAACAGGTAATCGCCGTCTGCCTGGATGTTTCCGTACACCCAGCGTTCAGTGGAACCGACAACGTATGTCTCAGTCCGAGGCGGCGGCAGATCGGTGTTGCTCAGGAAAGATGCCACGATGTTCTGAAGATCCAGGTGGGAACGGAACTCCGCATCACTGGCCGGCGGCAGGTGGGATCCCACCACCAGCAGCGGGACCCGGTAGTTCTCGGCCACAGAGGCCTTTGCCCGTTCTCCGTGGTCCGAGACGATCACGAACAAGCTGCGCTGGCTCAGCCCTTTGGCCTCAAGCCGATCGAGAAGATCAATCATATAGTCATCGTAGTAGGCCAGTTGGGTTTGACCGGTCTTCGCGCGCCATTCCGTCGAGTGGCCGTAGATCATCTCGTGCAAGATGAATGTCTTGGGGTGAGCCGCAGCGGCATCTACAATGGTCGAGAGCGCAGCGCGATCCTCCGTTGCCTCTTCCATTCGACTGGACCCGGTTGATACCCATCCAACCTGGGAAGGCAGATCACCACGGGTCAGCACCCGGTCCCAATCATCTCGGGTCGGCACGAAAGGGTGATGCTCGCAGGTGCTGACGAAGAGAGTGAAAAACTCCAGATCCCGAAGGGAGCGAGTCAAGTTCGAGGTCTGATTGACGGCATCGTAAAACCCTACGTCGGCATAGGCCCGGTAAGGAACTTGCACCGTGGTCAGCATGGCGATGAGACTCGTGTAGGAATCGAGGTTGGTGGCGTAATACCGGCGGAAGTAAACGGACCGGTCGCGCACGCGGGCTATGAACTTCGACTGTGGGTTGAGGAATTCCTTTTCGAAGTCTGCCGCCGTCACCCCTTCCAGAACGATGAGAAACACATGGTCCGCAGTCATCGGCTTGCCCGGTTCGTGCGGAAAACGCGCTGCCGCCGGAACCGCGTTCATCCGCCGTGGGGGCCGGCTGAGAGACGGAACCGCGCGGTCTCCTCGCACAAACAGCCCCACCACTTCCTCCCGCAGACTGCGGAAGAACGGATTCGGCGAACGCGGCAGAGTTATGAGTCCCAGCACAACAACGATGCCCCAAAAGACGAAGCACATCCGGCGCCACGCCGGCAACCGGACGGGCGCGATGATCGCCGCCGCTGCGATGACCAACGCGACGGCGCCCGGCCACAACCGCGACAGCCCGAGGTATTCCGTCAGCAGCACGCGCGCACTCCCATTACCGCCGGCAAAAATGTTGACGGGGAACGCGAGATACTCGCGGAGCATCTGCGGATAGATCGCCAGGAGCGCCCCGGCGATCACCAGAATTGCCACAGAGAAAACCTCGCCGGCAGCTCGAAGGCGGTGGGGAACAAAGCGGCGCGCCACCCGTGCGGCCACGAGGAGCATTCCCAGAAGCAGAAGATCCTGCACATATGCGACCATGTGAGGCGGCCAAAGTCGCGGGTCACCCGATTGGACGCACTGCCACAGATGCATTACTAGCTGCCACGCGGCGAAAACGAGAACCAGGCGGGGCACCCTCTCCCCGCCATAAGTGCCCTCGATGCGTGCCGTGTTGGTGTTCATGATCTTATTGAACAGATTGCGTCTCTTGAGCTGGTCAAGGAGACCCGAGTGGACAAGGCATGAAGTGCGATCAAGTGAATGGACTCACTGACCGTAGTGCAACAGTCCGTCAAAATGGACACTTTATACTTCTCAGCAGACTTCGAGATTGCAGTGTGCGTAACGCAGTTCTGTGTCATCATCCCACAAACGAGCAATTCGCCGACTCCATGTTCGGAGAGGACCTTCTCCAGTTCCGTCTTGAAGAAGCTGTCCGCGAAATGCTTGATCACTACCGGAGCATCTGGTGCCGCAGCCAGAATTTCAGAATGGATCATCACACCTTCGGTCCCTTCGTTGAAGAACGGAGTGATGCCAGCTTCCGGGTTGGCAATATGTTGGATATGAACGACCACAATGCCTGTCACACGAGCCATGCAAACAGCGTCTTTTATGGCAGTAAGTGTCTTCTCGGTGTTCCACAACGGGAACAATCCGCCTGGAAAGTAATCATTTTGAAGGTCGATGAGCAGGAGTGCTTTTTTCATGGATGTGTTCTTTCTTCTTTTGCCCAACGTCCCCAGTAACCGCATCCCGCTTGCTTCTGGCATCCGAGCCTGCTCCGCAGGCGAAATGCCAGAAGTGCCGAAGGCACGGGATTCGGTGGACTGGTTTGTTCGGATTTTCATCTGCTGATTCTTCTCTTGGAGATCTTTGAGAATCTGCTGCAAAAGCTGTCTTCCCTCATCGACATAGCAGATTCCTCCGGCCCGCACCGCCAGGGTCAGGGGCCCATCCATCCACACCGCTTCACCGGCGCGGATCAGATAGCGGCCCACCAGATCACTGGTGGAAAGGTTCATCCAGCCGAATCTTGCATCCGTCCATCTCCACCCCTTGCTTTTGCGTTGCCGTCATCACCATGTCCCTTCAAAAAAGTTCTAAGAAAAAGTATCACCATCGGCATTTCACAATGTTCATGGGCAGAGTTCCCGTCAAGACTAAAAAAGCATGGAGGCGTTCACCACCACCATGAACCTGCCCCGCCAGGGCCAGAAAAAATTCTAAAAACCTTCCCCTTCGATCTGGAAAAGGAATTCATGATCCGATCAGCATAAATCACAAGAAACAATTCCATGGATGGAATATATACCTTATAAGCTCAGGACTGATTCCGACCCGCATTCAAGTTGACACCAGGAAGGCAAGGAAATGGCGAGGAGGCAGGGCGGGGAGTCGTGCAAGGCAGCCGACAATGGTGCCTGCCGGCTTGAATGTGAATTGAATAGAACCCGGGGAGTTGCCGGATGCAGATACTCAGCATACAAGGGCCCAATGGCGTATCAGAGTTCGAAGCATTTTTAAATCAGGTTTCTGATAAACTTGCCGCGGCTCTCCATAAAAAATTTTCTGCCTACGCTGAACTGAATGACATTTATGCCTGTACCAGCCTGAAAATTCTGAACCCCAAGATCTGGGGTTATAAAGGAACCATCTACAAGCTCCGCCTGGATTGCGGCAAGGAGTCGGCCCGAATCCTGTTTACCAGAACACCGGACAACGATATTGTGCTGCTCCATGGATTCATTAAGAAAACCCGAAAAACACCGCATAAAGATGCTCACATTGCCATGCACAATCTCCAGAGACTCAGAAACAAGGCCGCGACAACCCCGCTGGCATTGGCAAAGCACTCTTTCTAAGCACCCGGATTACCGACATTTCAGTGGCAGGAGAAACAAGGAGGGCTTTGCCGCATTTTTCTCAGAATGCCACGGTCGTCGAGGCCGCACGCCTTAAGCTCCTTACAAAATACAACAGAGACTATTCTTGATCTGGTGTCCACTCGTGACGACTGAGCTCCCCTAATTATCTCGACCAAGTGGTCCAAAATGGCTATAATTTTTTCACTGGAAAATAACGATTAAAAATGAAGAAAGATATTCCCGTAAGACAAATGAGGTGAGCCATGCAGACACAGCATCCGCACGCGCAAGAGCTTTTGAATAAGATCAGCAGCCTGCCACCCGAAAAAGTTGCGATAGTAGAGGATTTTGTCGAATTCTTAAGGCAACGTGACGAGAGAACCAGTCTGGTCACGGCGGCAGGCAAGCTTTCTCAAAAATCTTTCCAGCAAGTATGGAACAACCCGGAAGATGCCGAATATGACAACCTATAGATTCGGCGACATCATTCTGGTTCCATTTCCATTTTTATATTTAAAGTTATTCTGACCCCTTTTACCTTCTGACCCCTTTTACCCTTGTATCTAAAGTTAATCTGACCCCTTCTACTCTGACCCCTTTTACTCCCTATATATATCCACCGGGCTTGTCCAACCACCGCGTTAGATTGTGGATCGCTGCGCTCTCACAATCTAACGCGGGCAACAAGCCCGCAACCCAGATTTTTCAAAATATTCATGAACACTCCAATCGACTGCAAAGTCTTTGCTGTTCTATGATTGCAAGATAGAATAAATTTTTTCTTGTTTTTTTTGACAGACTTTCAGGAGTAAGGCACTAACCTTGTTCGTTAGGCGGCGCTGTCGGTGAACAAAACATGTTCTATTCTCGCCAGTAATGCTCGGGCAAAAGTACTTCGGCGCAACGCACCGTTCCACGGATATTACCGAGTATGTGCGGCCTTAGAGGCCGAACCATCCAAGCCTCTTCCGGCGTGATTGCATACGGTGCGTGGAGATCATGGCGAACCGCTGGCGTAAAGCCATTTCGGCTGTAATACTTTGGATCTCCGAGGACGAAGACCAAGTCGATACCTCGATCAGCGAGAAGATCGCAGCCGAATTCAATCAGACCTCGTCCGATACCTGATCTTTGGTAGGTAGGTAATACGGCGAGTGGCGCGAGTATCGAGCACCTTGTCGAAGTAGTTGAGTTGACAAGAGTTAATGCCGTAAAGAGCACGTGACCAACAATTTTGCCATCAAAATCTGCGACAACTGACAGGCATGGCTGTGCAGTTGGATCCTTGAGGAGGCTGTCGACGAGAACGGCCTCTTCATCTTGTCCGAATGCTAGCTTGTGTACGCGCAGAACGTCCTTGATTTCGGCAGCGTTGGCTTGGCGGAATTTCATGTGGGTAAATGGGGAGTGCCGCCTAACATGTAATTATGCTGATCTGCATATCATCCCGACTTGCACGAATTGCGGGATTTTTTCTCTGCCGACAAACTCAAGCTCTTTGCCTTTCCAGCCTGAGATTTTCTTATAACGTACCAATATCTCCTCAAATAATCACGAATAATTTTATAGCGTTCAATCGCTCGCTTTTCCGCATATCATCCCGAATGGAAGTATCTACATTTTTTTGAGAACTTCCTGTGATTCCATTCCCCGGAAGCGACTCCGGTACATTTCAAAGCAATTCTTGTATTTAAAGTTAATCTGACCCCTTATACCCCTTATTCTTCTCCGGAAAGCAGAGCCAATCACAATCATCCTGGCCTATGCCGACGGCACTAAAGTAAAAGTTTCCGTTCGCAAGTGGTCACGCGTCACAGAAGTGCCTAGGCGAACTCGTTATTCCCTTGAAGAAACCGTACCTGCTGCGTAATTGTGGCCACGCATAACACAGTATCCTAACTTCCGTTCAAACACCTGCGCATCGGAATCTCGACCGCACACTGATAGCAGTGGCTTCATAAGCGGGCACAACAAGTAATCATACTAATCTGCATATCATCCCAACTCGCACGGACTGCGGGATGATTTCCTCTACCGACAAACTCAGGCTCTTTGCCTTTCCAGTCTGAGCTTTTCTTGTAACGTACCAATATTTTGTCAAATAAACCCGAGAATTTTATAGCGTTCGAATGCTCGCTTTTCCGCATATCACCCTGAGTGGAAGGAGCTGTAATTATTCAATATCATCTTGTAGGCCTGACACCTTATCCTCTCTATCATGCCCAAGAAACTTCGACCTAAAGTTAATCTGACCCCTTTTACCCCAATGGCGTATCAGAGTTCGAAGCATTTTTAAATCAGGTTTCTGATAAACTTGCCGCGGCTCTCCATAAAAAATTTTCTGCCTACGCTGAACTGAATGACATTTATGCCTGTACCAGCCTGAAAATTCTGAACCCCAAGATCTGGGGTTATAAAGGAACCATCTACAAGCTCCGCCTGGATTGCGGCAAGGAGTCGGCCCGAATCCTGTTTACCAGAACACCGGACAACGATATTGTGCTGCTCCATGGATTCATTAAGAAAACCCGAAAAACACCGCATAAAGATGCCCACATTGCCATGCACAATCTCCAGCGACTCAAAAACAAGGCCGCGCTAACCCCGCTGG
>JACDZF010000153.1 GCA_013426795.1 Desulfocapsa sp.
AAAAAAGGAGGGGGCTTTATGACTCCCTTCTGGCGATATGTCGGCAGTTGACAACCGCCAGGAGAAAACAAATATTCGTATGCCAAAGAATTTGCTCGTACCAGTTATGCACCTTTTTCTTCAATTTTTTCAGACCTCAGCGGTCAGCCCCCATAACCTGCCATGAATTTCACTGATATCTTTATCCGTCGTCCGGTCCTTGCCATGGTGGTCAGCCTGGTCATCATTATTGCCGGGCTCCAGGCGATCAAATCTGTCAATGTCCGCCAGTTTCCGCGCAGCGAAAATTCCACGGTGACCATCACCACGGTCTACATCGGGGCCAGCGCCGAGCTGGTGCGGGGATTCATCACCACCCCGCTGGAACGGGCCATTGCTGCCGCCGATGGCATTGATTACCTCCAGTCGCAGAGTGCCCAGGGTGTCTCCACCATCAGCGCCCGACTCAAACTGAACTACGACGCCACCAAGGCCCTGGCCGAGATCAGCTCCAAGGTTGATCAGGTGCGGGCCGACCTGCCCCCGGAAGCCGAGGTTCCGATCATTGATATTGTTTCGGCAGACAGCGAGTTTGCTGCGGCCTACCTGAGTTTTACCTCCGATGATCTGGCTCAGAATGAAATCACCGACTATCTGACCCGTATCGTCCAGCCCCGTCTTTCCGCCCTGGCCGGAATTCAGCGGGCCGATATCCTTGGTGGCCGCACCTTTGCCATGCGGATCTGGCTGAAACCAGATCGCCTGGCGGCCTACAATATTACCCCGGTACAGGTTCGTCAGGCCCTGGCGGCCAACAACTATCTGGCTGCCCTCGGTCACACCAAAGGAGCACTGATTCAGGTCAACCTCACCACCGACACCAACCTGCGCTCCATCCAGGATTTCAAGCAACTCATTGTCCGCAACGAAAATGGGGCCAATATCCGCATCGAGGATATCGCTGACGTGGTCCTCGGTGCCGAAGACTACGACGCGGAGGTTCGCTTCTCCGGAAAAACGGCCGTGTTCATGGGAATCTGGCCCCTGCCCAACGCCAACTCCCTGGATGTCATTGAGCTCGTGAAAAAGGAGATGGCTGCCATCCAGCAAGACCTGCCCAGCGGCATGCAGGCCCGCATTGCCTATGACAGCACTGACTATATCAACAATGCCATTCACGAAGTTCTCAAAACCCTGGGCGACACCATGCTCATCGTGGTGGTGATCATCTTTCTCTTCCTTGGTTCATTCCGCTCGGTCTTTATCCCGGTGATCACCATCCCCCTGTCGCTCATCGGCGCCGTTTTTCTGATGCAGGTCTTCGGATTCACCATCAATCTCCTGACCCTGCTGGCCATCGTCCTCTCCGTGGGTCTGGTGGTGGATGATGCCATTATCGTGGTGGAGAATATTGAACGCCATATCCGCAAAGGCCTTTCCCCCTATGACGCCGCCATAGTCGGGGCCCGTGAGCTGGTGGGGCCGATCATTGCCATGACCGTGACCCTGGCCGCCGTTTACGCCCCCATCGGCCTGCAAGGCGGCCTTACCGGTGCCCTGTTCCGCGAATTCGCCTTCACCCTGGCCGGGGCGGTCACCATCTCCGGCATCGTGGCCCTGACCCTGTCGCCCATGATGTCCGCCAAACTGCTGAAACCAGGCCTGAGTGAACATGGGCTGGCCGGCCGCATCAGCCGCGACTTTGATCGCCTGAAGGCATTCTATGGTCGTCTTCTTGATCAGACCCTGGCGGCCCGTCCGGCTGTGTACCTGGTATGGATTGTCATCAGCCTGCTGACCATTCCCATGTTCAAGATGTCGGCAACGGAGCTGGCACCTGCTGAAGATCAGGGGGTTATCTTCGGCATCGTTGATGCCGCTGCCAACTCCACCCTGGAGCAAACGAGCCATTTCGCGGCCCTGGCCAATGAAGTGTTTCTTGGCGAACCGGAGACCCAGTTTACCTTCCAGGTGACTCTGCCCTCCTCCGGATTCAGTGGCCTGGTGACCAAGCCCTGGTCAGAGCGAAAGCGCACCGTCTTTGAAATCCTGCCGGGAATCCAGAAAAAGCTGGAGGCCATCCCTGGCATCAGTGTTTTCCCGGTCATCCAGCCATCCCTTCCGGGTGGCGGGCAGTTCCCGGTGGAGTTTGTTCTGGCCTCCACCGCCGAGCCGGATCAGATTCTCCAATTTGCTCAACAATTGCAGCTCAAGGCCATGGCCAGTGGCAAATTTGCCTTCCCTCCCCTCATTGACACCAAGATTGACCAGCCCCAGGCCGAGCTTGTCATCGACCGCGAGCGGGTGGCCGATCTTGGCCTGAACCTCCAGCAGGTGGGCGCCGATATCGGTTCCATGCTGGGCGGGAATTTCGTCAATCGCTTTGACATCGCCGGCCGCAGCTATAAGGTCATCCCCCAGATTCAACGCAGCGACCGCCTCAACCCGGATCAGCTGCGCAATATTTATATCACCGGGCCCGACGGTCAGATGGTGCCCTTATCCAGTGTCGCCACCATCAAAAACTCCACGGTTCCCCGTTCGATGAACCGCTTTCAGCAACTCAATGCCGTGACCATCAGCGGGGTTGCCATGATCCCCCTGGATGAGGCCCTGCGTTTTCTTGAAAATGAGGCAGTAAAAATCCTGCCCAAGGGATATACCATTGATTACACTGGCGAGTCGCGCCAATTACGATCGGAAGGCAACCGCTTTCTGCCCGCCTTCGGACTGGCGGTGGTCTTGATTTTCCTGGCCCTGGCTGCCCAGTTTAACAGCTTCCGTGATCCCTTCGTCATCCTCGCCGGCTCCGTCCCCCTGGCCCTTTTCGGGGCGCTGATCTTCACCTTCCTGAAGATTCCCAATCCCAATATCCCGTTCTGGACCAACGGCTGGACCACCACCATGAACATCTACTCCCAGGTCGGCCTCATCACCCTGGTGGGCCTGGTCGCTAAAAACGGGATTCTCATTGTGGAATTTGCCAACAAGCTTCAGGATCAGGGCCTCAGCAAACTCGAGGCCGTTCGCGAGGCCTCCATGACCCGTCTGCGGCCCATCCTGATGACCAGCTGCGCCACCGCTGCCGGCCATTTTCCGTTGACCCTTGTCACCGGAGCAGGCGCGGCAGCACGAAACTCCATCGGCCTGGTGCTGGTGGGCGGGATTACCATCGGGACTCTTTTCACCCTCTTTGTGGTGCCGTCTATCTATATGCTGGTGGCCCATAATCGAAAACTGATCCGGGAGCAGTGAAAGTTTACAGAAATAGAGTAGAGTCACCCCATCGTTGCAACTTATCACAGGAAATATCATGCCCAAAAAAATACCTCTGACTGCCTTCATGCTGGCCACCATCCTGACCGCACTGCCGTTCAGTCCGTCTGATCTTCTCGCTGAGTCCGATGGAACCATACCCATTGTGGCTGATAAGGCGAATCCCGCTCCCTCCATTGTTCCCGGTGAAACCCTTACCCTGGCAAAAGTGGTGGCCATCACCCGTCTCAATCAACCTGCCATCACTGCCGCGCAAGGCAATGTCAGAGCAAGCGAGAGTAGAGTTGGTCAGGCTAAGTCGGCATATTTTCCCCAGGTCAACGGTAAAGGCAGCTACGATCGTTTATCGCCGGGAGGGACTATCTATAAGATCTCCGACGACATGGGCTATGACCAGCTGGATTCCGCGGTCGATGCCAGCCTGTTGCTTTATGATTTTGGCAGAACCGATACCAAGGTAGAGGTACAAAAATCCAATCTCGACTCAGCGCGGGCAGACCTCAACTTTGCCGACGATTTGGCGGTTTACAATGCCAAACTGGCATATTATGACATCCTCAAAATCGCCCGCAATAAAGAGGCTGCTGCCGAAGCCGTCAAACAGTTTGAGCAGCATCTGGAGCAGGCAAAGGGATTTTTCGCGGCCGGGGTCAAACCAAAATATGATGTTACCAAGGCTGAAGTTGATCTCAGTCGTGCAAAACTCCTGCAGATCCAGGTGTCGAATAACCTGCGTCTGGCAAGGGTAACCCTGAATAACGCCATGGGCCTTCCTGATGCCCCCGACTATCAGCTTGAAGATACCCTCAACACCGGAAAATTCACCCTTCCTTTAGAGCAGGCCCTTCCCATGGCCCTGGCCCATCGCCCTGATCTCAAGGCCCTGATCCTGAAGGAGCAGGCTGCCCTGCAATCCCTTGCTTTAGCCCGCAAAGGGGATGCGCCTTCCCTTTCAGCTGTTGCCGGTGTTGCCTACTCCGGTGAAGTGGACACCATGGATGAGGGCTGGAACGCTGGGGTCGCGCTCACCGTCCCTATCTTTAACGGTTTTTTGACCCGTAACCAGATCGGTGAAGCCAAGGCCAACGCTGATATCCAGACAGCCAATGTGATTTCCTTGCAGCAGACCATCCATAAGGAAGTCCAGCAAAGCTATCTGAACCTGGCCGAGGCAGAAGAGCGGATCACCGTTACCAGGCTCGCCATCCAGCAGGCGGAGGAGAATTCACGCATTGCGTCAGGCCGCTACCGGGCTGGTGTGGGAAGCCCGGTGGAGGTCACCGATGCCGACACCCTTCTGGTGCAAGCCAGGGCCGATCACAACCAGTCTCTTTATGATTACCGGATGGCCCAGACCGTTATTGAGCAGTCCATAGGCCGCACCCATGATTCCGATGACCTCACAACACCAGCAAAATAATGAGAATCCTTCCTGTTCGGTTTCAAAGTTGTCGTGTTGTTTGATCTATAATAATGCACAATTAACGGCCTTTTTTCATTGCATTCCCCGGAAAAAGGCCTATTTTAGTTTGCCTTGTTGAGCATTCAGGCGTCCAGGAAACAGGGCCGGGCCTCAGCACTCCTGAATACCACCCTATTCTTTCATTCATTCCACTCTCCTGAACTCTGTTCTTTTCCAGCGTCAGGACAATGAAGACCAGTAATCCTTTGAACAATCATGAGCAAACAGCTTGAACAGGAAATAGCCAAACGTCGGACCTTCGGCATAATCAGCCATCCCGACGCCGGAAAAACAACCCTCACCGAAAAACTGCTTCTTTTTGGTGGTGCCATTAATCTGGCTGGGGCCGTCAAATCACGCAAGGTGGCTCGGCACGCCACCAGCGACTGGATGGCCATCGAGCAGGAACGGGGCATCTCGGTTACCACCTCGGTGATGAAGTTTACCTACCGCGATTATGAAGTCAATCTGCTGGACACTCCCGGCCACCAGGATTTTTCGGAAGATACGTACCGAGTTCTCACCGCCGTGGATTCCGCAATCATGGTTATCGATAACGCCAAGGGAGTTGAGGCTCAAACCGAGAAATTGATGGAAGTATGCCGGATGCGCAATACGCCGCTGATCACCTTTATCAACAAACTGGATCGGGAGGGAATGGCGCCCCTTGACATCCTGGCGGAGATTGAAGAAAAACTGCAAATTGAATGCGCCCCTCTCTCCTGGCCCATCGGTATGGGCAAGACCTTCAAAGGGGTTTACAACCTCCATCGAAAACAGCTCCACCTGTTCACCCCCGGAAAAGAGACCAGGGACCAACAGGGAATCACCATCGAATCGTTGGATGACCCGCGCCTGGACCAGCTGGTGGGCACCCATCAGGCCGACGAGCTGCGCACCGACATCGAGTTACTGGCCGGAGCAGCCAATCCCTTTGACTACGATCATTTTATAAAGGCCAATCAAACACCGGTATTTTTCGGCAGCGCGGTCAATAACTTCGGGGTTCAGGAACTCCTTGACGCCTTTGTTGAAATGGCCCCACCCCCCGGTCCACGGCCGGCTGTGACCCGGGATGTGGAACCCGCCGAGGAGGATTTCTCCGGTTTTGTCTTTAAGATCCAGGCCAACATGAATCCGGCCCACCGCGACCGCATCGCCTTCTTCCGCATCTGCTCGGGAAAATTCACCCGCGGCATGAAGGTCCGCCATCATCGACTGGAGAAAGACATCACCCTGGCCAATGCCACCATCTTTATGGCCCAGGATCGAGCCAACGTGGAAGAGGCCTGGCCCGGTGATATCATCGGCCTGCACAACCATGGCACCATCAAGATCGGCGACACCTTCACCCCCAGGGAGGCCCTCAAATTTACCGGCATCCCCAACTTCGCCCCTGAGCACTTTCGCAGGGTGCTGCTGAAAAATCCCTTGAAGATGAAACAGCTGCAAAAGGGGCTGATCCAACTGGCGGAAGAAGGCGCGGTGCAGGTCTTTCGACCCCTTATCGGATCTGACTATATTATGGGAGCGGTGGGCGTACTTCAGTTTGAGGTCACCATGGCCCGATTGAAAAACGAGTATGGCGTCGATGCCGTCTATGAGCCGGTGAACTTCCAGGCCGCCCGCTGGGTGAGCTGCGAAGATCCGAAAAAAATGGCAGAGTTTGAGAAAAAGAATCAGGCCACACTGGCCCGGGACGCGGAGGGCTTTCTGACCTATCTGGCTCAGAATAACTGGATGTTGAACTTTTTTATGGAAAAATGGCCAGCCATCGAGTTCCATAAGACCCGAGAGAATGTTTAGAGCCCGTTATCAGACAAGCAAGGTCTTCTCCCTTGCTTGTCTGATTTACGGGCTCTTATGCCACCGTCCG
>JACDZF010000154.1 GCA_013426795.1 Desulfocapsa sp.
TGCCGCCGGTGGTGTCCAGCTCCTGGACAACCTTCCCCTTCTTTTTGTCGGAGGAGAAATAGCCTTCATGGACTTCCTCCGCCGTAAAAGGAATCAGGCCTTTGTACATCTTCAAGGAACTGATTTCGTTGTATAGCTCCTCAAACCAGACTGCCAGTTTCTCCTTTTTCCTCGTACCATCGTCGTTGTAGCTTCGATAGCTCTTCACATGGTCGATAAAAAAGAGCGACAGAACCTTGATACCCTTGCCCTTAAAACTCTTTTCCTTGGCAAAGTGCTGTTCAATGGTCTGGCGAAGCTGACTCTTGAGCCGCTCGTCAGCCATGCCCCCTGACTCCTGGGCCAGTTCAACGAGCTTACCATTCTGGAACTCAATATATTCGTTGCCCGGTTCGGCGCTGATAGCAGTAACGAGATAGCCTTCGTAATCGGTGCGGTTAGTCTGCTGCACCAGATCGGTACCGTGCTTGACGGTCAGTTGCTTTTCACGGGGGCCGTTTGAGGTGCTTTCAAAGAGAGTGACCTTGGCCTTCGGGGTTTTCGATGTCTTGGGCCAGTATCCAACTGCATCCAACCGCACCATGGTCTGATTGAAATCCTGCCCGCCGCTGGCATCCATAACCCCAATGCGTTTGACTATGCGCATGTCAAAGGCGCGAACTGGATCGAGCTGATACAGAAGGTTGTAATGGGTGGTATGGGTCGCCGAATAACGCAGGGCAAAGAGCGGTTGCAAATTGCTGATAGCCTTCTGCGATTTAGCGCTGTTATCGACACTCTGCGGTTCGTCAATTATCAGGATGGGATTGGTGGCTTGAATAAATTCGATGGGGCGACGGCCCGACATCTTGTCCTGCTCCTGGTGGATGATGTTCAACTTTTTGCGTTGCTCATCGGTCAAGTCGTTGTAATCGACGGCTTCGCCAGCGTCCTTTTGAAAGGCCTGGATGTTGATGACCATTATCTGTACTTCGTTACCCACCGCAAACTGACGGACACGGCTCAAATCTTTGGACTTATAGACGAAATCATCAAAGGCAACGTTATCGTACAGAGCCTTGAAATGGTCCCGCATCATTTTAATCGAGCTGGTGACACCCTCGCGGATGGCTACCGATGGCACAACGATGATGAATTTTTTGTAGTCGTATTGCTTGTTCAGCTCAAAAATGGTGCGCAGATAAACATAGGTCTTGCCGGTGCCTGTCTCCATCTCCACCGAGAAGTTCGGAAAAGAATAATTTCCGCCCGACCCAATCAAGGAGAGAGACTTTGGAATCTGGTTCCGAATCTGCACCTTGTGGAGATTTTTCAACAACTCATCCTCGGGAGGAAGGCCGCCATTGCAAATACCAAGTTCACTCCACAACCGAGTATCTTTCCTGGTAAAATCTTCAATCAGACCAGCCCCGAGACTTGCCTGTCCTGCAAACAGGTCAATAACGCTTGCTATTGCTTCCTGCTGGTACGTAAGGTTGGCATCAAATTGCAGTTTCATAATGATCCACCCACGGTCGCTACGATCTCGGCAAGCAGGAGTTGCGGATTGTTGTCGATAATCACCATTGCAGTCCTCTCTATACCGTCTTGAAGACAGTCTGATTGTGCTTTTCCTTGCCCATGTTGCGAGCAGCAAAGGTCTGCACGGTGTTGGCCTTGAGCTGGTCATTGCCGCCAAAAGCTGCGTCCAGGCAGATGAACTGCATTGGTTCGGCTTCGGCCACGGCATTGATGAGTTCCGCGCTGACTTCGCCTTCCAGGCAGAGGAGCAAACCGCCCCCGGCGATGGAATAGACCGTCTTGCCTGCCAAGGTCAGCGACTCGATGTGTTCGCTTGGTGGAAAGCCTGCCTTGATAAGGATTTCATACAGCAAGTCTTCCGGGCTGGCCTTGGCGTCGATATGGTCAATAAAGAGTTTCAGCTGTTTGACGAGGGTTTCCGGCTCGGTGTGAGGTGGGAGGGGTTGCCACTGTTTGAAGTTAGATTTATCGAGTTTTAGAACCTTGAAGCCTCTGTCTTGTGGAGAGGCGCTGTCAAATGGTAGTTTGCCGTTCTCTATGGCTTCGAGCTTTTTGATAACGCGGCGGATGCGCTCTTTGCCGATATCAGCGATGGTCTTGTAGCCTGCTTTGAAAGCCTCACTATCGTCGGAACAGGGTTCGGGAAGCTGAACCAAGATAAACTTACGATTGCCATTGTCGTTTTGATTTATTTCAAAAACAGCGTGAGCAGTAGCAGCAGAACCGGCAAAGAAATCCATCATAATACAATTTTCTCTGTCAATTGTACCTATCTCTAGTAATTTACTAATGAGTTTAGATGGCTTTGGGAACGGAAAGACCTGTGCATTTCCAAAAATGTCAAGAACCTCATTAGTTCCATGCTGAGTGTATATGTTATCAATTATAGAAAACACCTTAGCGGTCCTCATGTCCCCATCATTGTCTTTTAAATACTGCTTTGAATGAACGGTCCATTCACCATTTTTCAATTTAATAAATTCAACTTCACCTTTCTGCAAAGCATCATCGAAACGTTCTTTACTCCACCTCCACTGCCTCTTTGGGAAAATATCAGTTTTTTCTGGAGAAACTATTGAAAATTTAAGATTTTTTCTCTCTTCAAAGCTTTTCATTGCCTCAAGAGGATGTGTTCTGTATGGCCCTCTTTTGTCAAAATTATCATCTTTAAGATTATAGTATCTATTAATTGAAGCTTCGGACAAAGCAATCTCTATAGAATCGATTTCTTGCAAGTCTTTAGCATAAACAAGTATGTATTCATGTATTGAAACTAAATATTTCTCTTTTGCTCCTCCCCCGTACCTTTTTTTCCAAATTACTGAATCGATAAAATTTTCTTCTCCGAAAATTTCATCACATAATCTACGAGTATTAGTCACCTCATTGTCATCTATGGAGATAAAAATCATGCCGTCATTTTGAAGCAGATTCCTCGCCAGATACAATCGAGGGTACATCATATTCAACCATTTGGTATGTACCCTTGGGTTTTGTTTTGTATTTGCATCCTTGCTGTTTTTCCAACGCCCCTCTTGCCCAGCATATTCAAGATAAGTTTCCAATGTCTCTGAATAATTGTCTGGATAGATAAACTCATTGCCGGTGTTGTACGGCGGGTCGATATAAATCATCTTCACCTTGCCGTAATAGCTCTTCTGCAGGAGTTTGAGGACTTCCAGGTTGTCGCCCTCAATAAACAGATTCTCAGTGGTATCAAAATTGACCGACTCTTCCCGGCAGGGCTTCAAGGTAGCAGTACTGACGGTTTGAATCAGCTTCAGAGCCTCTTTCTTGCCGGGCCAATCCATGCCGTAGCGTTCCCGCCTGTTTTCAAAGAGGTCGGTGAATGTGCCCAGCTCGGCCTTGAGCTTCTCGAAATCCACCGACTCCACCAGCTTGCCGGTTGCATCCACCGTCTCGGTAAAGACAGTGGGGAAGAGTTGTTTCAAGTGTTCTCGTTTATCGGCGGCGATATCAAGGGAAGTGCCGCTCATCTTTTCTGGTGTGCTGGTCATTGGATACTCCATGCGAAAGTAAAAATTGTTTTTTCTGCAATTGTCTGCTTCAGTTGTGCCTCGACGCTATCGAGCAGGCTGTCCTTCTGTTCTTCAATCACCTTGGCTGCCTCATCATAGTCCTTCCAGGCGCCATTGCGTTTTGCGTCCAAGTCGCGGATTTTCTTTTGCGCCGCCAATTTTCCAGGGAGATTGACCGCTAATCGGGCCTCTTTTTTCAGCTCGCCAATCAAGTCGTCATAGTCCTTCAGTTCCGCCTTCAAGCCGCGCCGTTTATCCTCGGCCCAGTTGTTCAACTTGTCGATTTCTTCATCAAACCACTCGGCTTGCTTCTGGGAAAGCTCTGCCAGTATTGCCTGTTTGCGGCGCAGGGTTTCTGTCTCAAGCGATGGTACTTTTTGCAAAGCCTGGGGTAAAGAATGAACGTCAGACGGCAGATCAAAGAAACGGCGTGCCGCATCTTCCGCAACTGTTTCGCCGCTATCGGTTATGGCGCAAAGAAGCAGGTGATCTTGCTCGTCAGCGCCGGAAATAGCAAGCTGGGTGAGGCGCAATAAGCCGCTTTTGCCAACAAGAGGTTCAAGAGCAACAGCCTTTTGCGGCCAAGCCGTATAATCGAAGGTAAGCTTGGCAAGGGGGAGATTGCGGCTCTTGGCACGATGAATCAAGGCTTGTGCCAGGGGATGCCCAAGGCGGTACCTATGCGCCTCCGTTACTTGTCGAGCCAGGGTATAGGTTCCGGCAGGAATAGCCGCACCTAAAGAACTGGTCTCTGGCAGCGTAAAGGTCAGCTTGTTGTCATCGAAAAGGGCTGTGCTATCCAGTTCGTTCCTGGTCAGCCGCCAGAGCATGGTATCGTACTTGTTGAGATATTCCCGGCTCTCGGCCAGATTGACACGCAGCCGGTCATGGACTTCAGCGTCAAAGTTTTCCAAAAGTTTCTTGCGGGTATCGGCCATGGTGGCGGTGATATTGGCCTCCATCTCCTGGCGCAGAAAAGTGAATTCCGCCTCGATTTCCTCTGAAGTCCGGCAGTTCTGATAAATGGCGGCAATCCGCTTCTCAAAATCAACGCCGGATTCGATAATCCCCAATACCTCGTCACTGGCACCAAAAACGCCGGAGAAGAGTTTGAACTTTTCGGCCAGCAGTTCATAAACTCTCTGGTCAGCCGCATTTTTCCGGTTGATGAAGTTGATTACCACCACATCATGCTTTTGGCCGTACCGATGACAGCGGCCTATTCGTTGCTCAATCCGCTGGGGATTCCACGGCAGGTCAAAATTTACCACCATGGAACAGAACTGCAGATTGATGCCTTCCGCTCCAGCTTCGGTGGCAATCATTATCTGGGCTGATTCCTTGAAGCGATCCACCAGGGCGGCCCGCATATCGGCACTCTTGGAGCCGGATACCCGGTCGGTATTGGCGTGCTGGGACAACCACTCTTTGTATATTTGCCGGGATTCGGGGTCGCTGTTGGTGCCGTTGAATAAAACGATTTGATTGGCATAGCCTTGTTCGGAAAGCAATCGTACCAGGTACGTCTGGGTGCGACGAGATTCGGTGAAGATGATGGCCTTCTCTACGGAATTCAACTCCTTGGCTTTAGCAAAACCATGTCGCAAGGCGTTGAGCAGAGCCTGTCCCTTGGCATTTTCGCTGATACCAACGGCAATGTCTCTGAAGGTCTCAAGTTCTTCTATTTCACGGGCGATTGCTTCCCGGTCGGCGGCAGATAATTCTTCCTTCTCGTCATCCTCGTCCCATTCTTCCGCATCGTTATCGTATTCCTCATAATCTTGCCCGAGATCGTCTATTGTAGCTTCAGGCTTGGCCTCTCGTAACTCCTTCTTGAGCCGATTGGCCAGGGATTCAAGGGCACCGGCAATGGCAAAGGTGGATGAGGCCAGAAGTTTGCGGAGAATAAGGGTAATGAGCTGGCGCTGGGAGTTGGGCAGAGCGTAAAGCTTCGGCCTGCGCAAATACTCCGATACCATCTCATAGAGGGCCAGTTCGTCGTCAGAGGGAAAGAAGTCCTCGGTGATGGGGATGCGGTTGGTGTAGCGGATATATTCCAGCACTTGGCGGCGCAGGGTACGGTGACAGAGCGGCGACAGCCGGCTTTTCAGTTCGTCAAAGGTTGCGTTGCCGTTAATCCGCGAATACTGGGCCTTGTAGCTCTTCAGGTCGCCAAAGGCGTAGTCATCAATAATGCTCACCAGACCATACAGCTCAAGGAGTGAATTCTGTAAGGGGGTGGCCGTAAGCAAGACCTTGGGGGAGTTGGCAAGGGCTATTTTGATGGCCTTGGCAATCTTGTTGTCCGGTTTATAGACATTGCGGAGCCTGTGAGCTTCGTCGATTACCGCCAGATCCCAATTCATGGCAACAAGTACATCGGCATACCGGGCAGCAAACTGGTAGGAGCAGATGACCAGGGCGTTTTGGACAAAGGGATTGGTCATGCCTCCCCGCAGCTTTTCCCGGTAGTTCTTCGACTCCAGAATGATGGCGGGGAGATAGAACTTGTCGGCCATTTCCTGTGCCCATTGTTTGCGGAGATTGGCCGGGGTGATGATTATGACACGCCGTTTTCCTTCTGACCATTTCTGGGCAATCACCAACCCTGCTTCAATGGTTTTGCCTAAACCAACCTCATCGGCGAGGATAGAACCTTTTGACAACGGTGACTTGAAAGCGAAAAGCGCGGCATCAAGTTGATGCGGGTTAAGATCAACCTGGGCATCGGCCAATACGGAAGCAAGCTTCTCTGAATCATGCAGAGAATGCCGCTTTGTCAGTTCGTAGGCAAAATAGGCTGATTGGTATTGGCTCATGAATTATTTTTCTCTGTTTGCCGTGTCCGCTGGTACGAGGTAGTAAAAAAGTATGACAGTAGTACAACTATATATGAACAATTGCAAAGAGTAGCCATAGTTCCATATCGGGCTGGTTTTAAGCTGTATTCAGCAAGAGATATGATTCTCTGAGGAGATTATAGAAATAATAG
>JACDZF010000155.1 GCA_013426795.1 Desulfocapsa sp.
ATATTTCAAAACTTTATGTCGCATTCTAATGTGACAAAGTAGAATTAATTGAGGGCGCTAAAATATTCTGCCGCATACGCAGTTATCTCTCGACCTGCAGAAAACAAGGCGTTACTGCATCCGATGCCTTGCGACTGCTCTTCCAGGGAAAGTGGCCAGCATTCATGGTAAGTACTGCATCAACTTTGGATGCTGAATAGTTACAAAAAATAAAAGATAAAAAATACCGCCGGACGGGAGTGGTTGATATAGCGGCATAATCAAAAACTAACAAAAGGAATATTGCGATAATTAGAGATATTTTTTGATTTATTGATTTATGGTGAGATTTTAATTTATTAACAATTGTTGATAACTTAAGGGATGGACGAATAACCTGCGAAGATAACACGATAAAAAGAGAGTTTTTGCTGATCCCGGAAATGCGGGGGCTTAGCTTGGGGAAAGGGCTGAAAATCAAGCTGAACAGGACTGTCCAAAAAGAGAATGAAAGGATGAAGAGTAGTGGGAAAACTGGGAGCAATCGCCTTTGACGGAAATCTCAATTTCGGTTTTTATCGGGCCGTGACGTGACGAGGCCTTTGCTTCCATGTCATCACAGAATGGTCCTGTCAGTGCAATAAAATGGACGCCAGGGGTGGGGTTGAATAAAACTCGGCTGAGGATTGAGGAGGGTTTTTCTTCTCATTTTCAGATATTTTAAAGGGGCTTGCTGGCTGATAATGGGCATTAATTGTCCAAAACAGCTCTTCTTAATGATCGATAATTGACGGGGAAGAAGGACGGCTATGGTGTGGCAAAAGGTAAAAGAAAGCTTGCGTACAACCCTGGTTGAAAATATTTATACCCTCTGGATTGAGCCTCTGGTATGTGTGCACCGTGACCAAAAAACGATCCGGATCGCCTGTCCGGATCGGTTCTACCGGGCCCATCTGAGCCAGCATTATCTGAAGCTGATTCAGGACTCTGTCAATGCAGTTGATGGGAACAGGCCCCAGGTTGATCTCTGTGAGGCGAATCAGAAAACCCTGCCTCTCCCATCCCCGACTGTTCAGTTGCGCCTCCCCCTTGTCCCCGCCGGTGGCTCGCAGATTCGGGCCCTGCATCCCCGCTATACCTTTGATGAGTTCATGGAAGGGGAGAGTAACCTTCTTGCCCTTTCTGCCTGCAAATCCATGGCTGAAGGCAAGGATACCGTAGGTCCCTGTCTCTATATCAACAGCTCCACCGGCCTTGGCAAGAGTCATCTGACCCATGCCGTTGCCCATCAGATCCTTGCCACCTCGCCTGCCACCCGTCTCTATTATCTTACGGCCCAGCAGTTCTCGTCCGAGATGGTACGGGAGATACAGGCCAACAGCATGGATCGCTTCAAACGCAAATACCATGATCATTGCGATATCCTCCTGGTGGAAGATGTCCACTCGTTGACCGGCAAAAAAAAGACCCAGGAAGAGCTGAATGAAATCCTTGATACCTTGATCAAGGGCGGGAAAAAAGTAATTTTCACTGCCAACAGCGCTCCTCGGGAATTAAACGGCATTGATAACGAGTTTCGCTCCCGGATGACAGCCGGACTGGTCACCTCCATCCAGGCCCCGGATCTGCGAACCCGCGAGCGGATTGTGCTGAAAAAAGCCCAATTACTGGGTCTTGCCCTGCACGAGGAATTTGTCACCTATCTGGCACAGCATATCAAGGGCGATGTTCGACAAATCGAGTCCGCCATTCACGCCATCCGCGCCAAATCGGCGCTGTTGGGCGGCAGGGTGGAGATGGCCCTGATTCGTGAGGTGGTGGAGTCCATTGTCGGAAGGCCCGATGATCTTTCGGCGTTGACCATCAGTGAGTTTGTCAGTGCCCAGTTTCAGGTGAGTGTCCTTGATATGCAGTCGCGGACCCGGAAAAAAGGGGTCCTCTTTCCCCGTCAGGTGGCCATGTATCTGAGCCGACTGCATACCAAGGATTCTCTGGCCGACATCGGCAAGGTCTTTGGTCGCGACCATGCCACCGTCCTCCATGCGATCAAGGTGGTCGGTGACCGGATTCTCCGGGATGCCTCCGTCTCCTCCCAGGTTGAACTTCTGAATAAAAAAGTCAAACGGATCGAGACCTGATCCGCCCCTGGCCCCATGCATGGCCCGCCCCCGGTGACGTCCCGAAAGGGGAGCGGGGGACAGATTTTCGGTGCGGCCCGCGGGGTGTCATCGCCGTCATTTTTCAAGTCTCCAGGGACGGCACCATCTGCTTGATTTCTCCTTTTTTTTCTGCTATGAAGACTCGTATGTTTGCACCGGGATGACAGCTACGACGCAGGTGAGAGCCTGGCCGCCGCATTTTCTGCCATCCCTTCTTTGTCGAGTCTGTCTGTCGGCCCTGACCTGGTTGCTGTTTTCCGGGTCGGGAATTTGGTATGGGTCTTCACCGGAATGGAGAGTGGCGCGTTGCTGGAAATAGTCAATGTCTCCCGACACTTTGATGCCTTTGTGGCCCTTGACAAGGTGTCTCTGCATATCGAAGCGGGTGAATTTTTTACCCTGCTCGGGCCGTCCGGCTGCGGCAAAACCACCCTGCTTCGTCTGCTTGCCGGATTTGACCAGCCCGACGGCGGTGATATCCTCCTCGATGGCAAAAGTATGATCGCCGTCCACCCTGAACATCGTCCCCTGCACACCATCTTTCAGAATTACGCCCTCTTTCCCCATATGACCGTGGCCCAGAATATTGCCTTTCCCCTGCGCATGGCGGGGGTGGCCAAAGAGGATATCCGCACCCGGGTGGCCGAGGCCCTGGAGGATGTGCGGCTTCCCGATAAGGGCGGTCAGTATCCGGACGCCTTGTCCGGCGGCCAGAAACAGCGCATTGCCATCGCCCGGGCCCTGGTCAACCGGCCTCGGCTGCTGCTGCTCGATGAACCCCTGTCAGCGCTGGATGCCAAATTGCGTGAACAGATGCAGATTGAGCTCATCGACCTGCAGAAGGATATCGGCATCACCTTTGTCTATGTGACCCATGATCAGGGGGAGGCCCTGGCCCTGTCGCACCGCATTGCGGTGATGGATCACGGCCGGATTATGCAGGTGGATGAGCCTTCCCGGCTCTATGGGTATCCCGGCAGCCGTTTTGTCGCCGATTTCATCGGCAAGTGCAACCTGCTCGACGGCCGTGTCAGTGAGCAGCAGGGCAGCCGGGTCACCGTTGAGCTGGACGGGCTGGGTTCGGTCCATGTGTGCGGGCAGGAAGCCCGGTTTGGGGCGGGCAGCCGCTGCGCCCTGACCCTGCGTCCGGAAAAGATCAGGATCAGCCCGGTGTCCGCCATCCCGGAAGCGAGCACCACCCCTGGCCCCCTGGCCGACCCCTCTCCTTTACGTTCCCTTGCGGAGGAGTCCCGCTTCACCGGCTATGTGCACGATATGCTCTACCTTGGTGATGTCACCGTCTATAATGTGACCCTGGCCAATGGCGTCCTGCTGGAGACCCTGCTTGCCAATTCGGCCTCGGGAAGGACCAATTTCTTTGAGATCGGTGATCAGGTTGAGGTTGCCTGGTCATGTGATGCCGGTCATCTGGTGCTGGACTGATTGCCATGCTGAAGACGGTGCAGGGCAAGGCCTGGTCCAAGTATCTTCTCTCCCTGCCGCCCATGGCCTATCTGCTCATATTCTTCGCGGCGCCGACCCTCATCATGCTCTTTGCCTCATTCCGCTATTCCGGCGAATACGGGGGGCTGGCGCCCTGGCTGGTGCAGGATGGCGGTCAGTGGACCCTGGATCTGACCCTGGAAAATTGGCAGCGACTGTTTGGCACCGATATCTATCTCCGCCTCTTTGTCAAATCCATCGGCTACGCGGTGAGCACCACCGTGATCTGCATGGTCATGGCCTATCCCCTGGCCCTGATGATTGCCCGCAGCGGCCGCAAGTCCCGTGATCTGCTGCTGTTGCTGGTGATCCTGCCCTTCTGGAGTAATTTTCTGGTGCGCATCTATGCCTGGATGATTATCTTCAGTCCGATGGGGGCCCTGACCCGGATCCTCAACGGGACCCTTGATTTCTTCGGCCTCGGCCCGGTCACCCTGATGTACAGCCCGCCGGCGATGATCGTCTGTCTGGTCTATGTGCATCTTCCCTTCATGGTTCTGCCCCTCTACGCCAATCTCGAAAAACATGATCCCTATCTCCTCGATGCCGCCCAGGATCTGGGGGCCGGCAGGTGGCGGCGGTTCTGGCTTATCACCTGGCCCCTGTCCCTGCCCGGGATCACCGCCGGCTCGATTCTGGTCTTTATCCCGGTGCTGGGGATGTTTGCCATTCCCGATCTGCTCGGCGGCACCGATGGCATCATGATCGGCAATGTCATCAAACAGCAGTTCATGGAGTCGCGGGACTGGCCCTTCGGCAGTGTCCTGTCCATGGTTTTGACGGTGGCGGCGGTGGCGGTGGTTCTGCTTGGTTCCCGGATGAGCAGGCAGCGGGCCGGGAGGGGAGGCTGATGATGTCTCGGAAAAACCTGCTCCTCGCCCTCAGCGCGGCCCTGGTCTATCTCTTTCTCTACCTGCCGCTGGTGATCGTGGTGGTCTTTTCCTTCAATGACTCCCGGCTGAACGCGGAATGGGTGGGCTTTACCTGGAAATGGTACGGCAAGCTTCTGGAGAATCAGGAGATGCTGACCGCGGCCATGAACTCCTTGATCATCGCCTCAGTCAGCGCCGGGATCGCCACCATCCTCGGCACCCTGGCCGGCATTGCGATGCATCAGTATCGTCTGCGTCTCCTCCAGATACTGGTGCTGGCGCCCATTGCCATGCCCGAGATCCTCATGGGGGTCAGCCTGCTGGTGCTTTTTATCATGGTCAATATGACCCTGGGGCTGATCTCCATCATGCTTGCCCATATCACCTTCTGCATCGGCTTTGTCGCCCTGGCGGTGCAGGCCCGGATATCCAGCCTGGACCCGGCCCTGATCGAGGCGGCGCGCGATCTCGGGGCCACACCCTGGCAGTGTTTCCGGGAAATCACCCTGCCTCTGCTGATGCCCGGGATCCTGGCCGGGGCGCTGATGGCCTTTACCCTTTCCATTGATGATTTTGTGATTACCTTTTTCACCGCCGGAGTGGGCAGCTCAACCCTGCCCCTGCAGATCTACTCCATGGTCAAGATTGCGGTGACCCCCGAGGTCAACGCGGTGTCAACCCTGTTGATGCTGGTGACCCTGGTGGTGATTACCGTGGCATCCCGGTTGTCTCCTGCCATTTTTCGTGGCGAATAAGATTTATTTTAACAAGAGGAAACTGACATGAAGAGGGTCTTGTGTGCATTGATGCTGTTGTTTTTGGCTTCCCCTGTTTTTGCGGTGGAAGAGTTGCACCTGTTTAACTGGAATAATTATATGTCCCCCGAGGTGGTGGCCGGTTTTGAAAAGCAGTGCGGCTGCAAGGTGGTTCAGGACTATTATTCCGGCACCGAGGAGATGATGGCCAAGCTCCAGGCCGGTGCCAGCGGCTATGATCTGGTTATTCCCACCCAGAACGCGGTGCAGACCCTCATTCAGCAGAATTTTCTGGAAAAACTGGACACCTCCGCCCTGCCCAATATCAAGAATGTGGATCCCGGCTTTATGAATCGCTCCTATGATCCCGGCAATATCTACTCCCTGCCCTACGCCTACACCACCACCCTCATCGGCTACAACGTGGAAAAGCTGAAGGCCCTGGGCATTGAGCCAAAGGGCTGGGACCTTATCTTTGACCCGGCGGTGCTGGCCAAAATCAAAGGCAAGGTGACGGTGATGGATGATGCCGACGAACTGTTCGGGGCGGCCCTCAAGTATCTCGGCTACTCGGTGAATGACACCGATGAGAAGCATCTGCGCGAGGCGCAAGCCGTGATCATGAAGGCCAAGCCCTATTGGGCCGCCTTTAATTCGTCAAGTTATATCAAGGAGTTGACCGTTGGCAATATCTGGGTGGCGCATGGCTATTCCAGCGATATGGTGCAGGCGAGAAACGATGCCAGGGATGCCAAACGTGATTTTACGGTGAACTTCTTCCTGCCCAGGGAAGGCGCGGTGCTGGCCCTGGACAACATGGTTATCCCCAAGAAGGCGAAAAATAAAAAGCTGGCCCTCCAGTGCATCAATTATTTGATGGATGGCAAGAATGCCGCCGGTCTCAGTAATGATGTCGGGGCCGGGAATCCCAATGCCGCCGCCCTGCCCTTTATCAATCCGGAACTCAAAGAGCTCACCGCCATCTTCCCCGATAAGCAGGTGCTGTCCACCCTGGAAACCCTGGAGTCCCCCAACACCAAGGTTCGCCGTCTGAAAAACAAGTTGTGGACCGAGATCAAGTTGAAATAGTTTCTGGTACCGACACGGGACGGGTGTCGGCACCCTGAAGGTTTTTTATATCCTTCCCGCGCCTCGGAGCGGGAAGGATATTTTTTTT
>JACDZF010000156.1 GCA_013426795.1 Desulfocapsa sp.
TATGGATAATGGGAAAAAAGGACATGGCCGCCGATGTCCCAGGTAAAGCCATTTGCGTCAAGGAACGAGGCCGACAGACCACCGACATGGTCATCACGCTCGAAAAGTTGCCAGCTGGAATATCCAAGCTTGTGCAGGTGGTAGGCAGCGCCCAGCCCGCAGGGACCGGAACCGAGGATGATGATTTTCAAGGAGTGACCTCGCTCTACACTTGGAAGGTGAATTCAACCATTTATTATCTGCACAACAGTTCTGCCCTTTTTTACTGCCAAATTTCCTTGACTGCAAGACTGCCTGGAACTAATATGAACCATAAACGAAGTATTATGGTTCAAAAAAGGGCTGCAGGAGGCTGGTATGACATCAATAACAATTCATGGGCTCGAAGACCCGTTAAACAGCCTGATCAGGGAAAAGGCACGGCAGCAGGGGCTCAGCCTCAACAAAACCATTAAACAACTCTTGGCAGAATCACTTGGTGTTTCCCTAGATAACACCAAACAGCAACATAATTTTGACGATCTCTGTGGAATTTGGTCACCGGCAGACTCAGAAGAATTCCTTCACAATGCCCGGGAATTATCCATTGCCGATCCCAAGGACTGGGAATGAATAAAATTCTTTTGGACACCAATTGTTATGCCGCCTATCTCGCTGGAGACAATGAAATCCTCCATGTTCTCACTGAGGCAAAAACTACCTTTATGTCCATCTTTGTCCTCGGAGAATTGTATGCCGGCTTTAAAGGTGGAACTCGGGAGAAAGAGAATAAAAACATTCTTGATACGTTCCTCAAAAAGTCATCCGTTGTCACCTTGGATGCCTCTACTGATACAGCAGAACTGTTTGGGCTGGTAAAGGATGCTCTGAAAAAGGCAGGCAGTCCGATTCCTATCAACGATGTCTGGATTGCCGCCCATGCCCTTGAATACGGTGCTGTGCTGATTACCCGTGATAAGCATTTTCAAAATATTCCGGGCCTGCGTCTCCGGTGAGATTGCTCAGCTCACCTTGATATATTCTCGTGCGGTGCCTGTGAACTATACAAAATACTGTTTCAAGACCTGGCTTCAGCCGCATGTTTTTTTTGAAAAATAGTTCTGCGCCCCTTCTCCTGACTCCTCCTTGTAAATTTGAATCCATGCCTGCTCCATCTTGGGTGGTTTTGTTGGTAATGTACCATTAGGAATTGAGCTGTCTTCAATGGAGATAGTAGTTTCTTCCCTTTGCCAGCGCATATGTGTATGGGGAAGATGGTGACAGCGATTGTCTCAAATGAACATTCAAGCCAAAATTCCGTAAAAATACTGAAGGGGGCCAAGGCAACCTCAAAAACGGATTCAACCATAGCAAATGAGATTACGACAAAAGCCAAGTGTTAGCAAGAAAGCCAAACTAAGGAGAAAATGAGAGGTAATCGGCGCGGGGTACATTGAAATTTTTGACCTTTTCGAATAGGGCTTTATTCTACCCTGATACCTTTTATCTCCTTTCCATTATTGACAGGTTCAGAGCGGTCGTAAATTGTTTCCGGGGCAATATCCAGATCGCCAGGCCAACAAACCGTATCCAATGAGACAAAAGCCTGTTTGAACAAGTTAATATCCTGTAATTTCTTAAAAATGCCTTTCTCTATGTATGGTCTGGCATTAAAAAGACGATGTTCGCCGGTATTAAACCATACCTCAAGAACATAATCACTTCTTGGTAAAACACGGATAACGGTCTCCATGGTCTTGGCTCCTATCGTAACGGGTCAATTGGAAGAGGAGACTGGCCCATTAGGGCAAGATCCCAATCCGCCAGCAGATCTTCTTTATGAATTTCAATCCAAGCCTGCACTAATTTGATTTTTGAAGCGGGAATTTCCCCGGCTAATAATGTACCATCAAGAATTGAAAAAGATGCTTGCTGCCCTTGATATCTGGCATGAATATGGGGAAGCTTGTGTCGTTCATCGTCGTAGAAGTAAAGACAGATTATTATTCCATAAAACATGCTGATAGTGGGCATGGCAAACCTTGATTTTTCTTTGTTAAGCGGATGGGGGAAATAAGGCTGTAATCAAAAAAGTTGCTGGATGTGAATAGGAATGTGTGAGATGGTAGCAGGGAGAGGGCGACAAGTCAATGGGTTAAGATTGTTCTTCTGTACGTTGATTTTATATGCTTATTGCCTGGAAAGGAGCTCTGTTCCTTTTTTTTCTTTTTTATTCTGACCCCTTTTATTTTTGGTATTCATCCGGGGAGACAACCATCCCGGCCCGAACCGGATTGAGATGAATATACCGAACAAGCTCCATAAGATACCGATCCGCATCCAGCAGCAACGCCTTGTAGCGGCCCTGAAACAGATGCCCCATGCGATTCTGGGTATAATTAATCCATTTCGTGTATCGAAGCGATATGTTTTGCATGATTCGTGACAGCGGTATCTCACCCATCTGCACGACAAGATGGATATGATTGGGCATCAAGCAGAAACAGTGAATTCTGCAACCGAATCTCTCGACAGCATATTGGAGATAGAGATAAAAACGATAGCGATCAGCATCGCTGAAAAAAACGGGCTGACCAGCATTACCACGGAGAATCACATGATAAACCGCTCCGGGAAAATGAATTCGAGGTTTACGTGCCATGAAGAAATCTTATTTGAGGAATATCTAACGCGGGATAAATCCCGCAACCCAAGGAGTCAGGAGTCAGAAGTCAGGAGGGATTCCGGGGACATGACCCGAATTGTCTTTTGAATTCGGGATCGTGTCCCCGGAATCCCGGCCCGTGACCCGGAATTTCTTGTTTTTTATGACAGACTTTCAGGGGGAAGGTACTAAAAGTCAAGCCTGACCCCGCATGACTCCAGTGGGGCCAGCACAGAGGATAAGAATCTTCATTGATGTTTCGTCTCCCTCAGAGGGCGAACAATCATAGTGAGGTTGTCACTATGGCCGGATATATATCCAAGGCCTACCAGAGGAGCAAACATAAGCATGGTCAATGGAGTTATCTTCAGTAGTGCTCCGATGCGGGGAAACTTGCGGGCAAAGCTTTCCGGATACCAGAGTGGAGAAGGGGTCTGCCAGGATTTGACAACCTGAAAACCACATTTTTCAAGAAGTTGAGCAAGAGAGCGGGGATTGAAAAAATTACAGTGCCACGGCAAGACCCACGTCCAATCCACTAAACATTTTCCTGCCGATACAATCAATATTGGGGACAACTACCAGCAACAAGCCATCCGGATTGAGACGTGACACAAAACTGCGCAGTATTGCTTTCGGATCCTCAAGATGTTCAACTACATGCCGTAAAACTATCAGGTCATACATTTCACTGCCTTCCAGTTCCTCCGCATAACAGGATAGCACTCGTATACCACGCTCACGGGCAACAGCCGCGCGTACCGTAGAAGGCTCCAGGCCGGTTACGTGCGCACCGGTATCGGCCCATATTCTGGATATCCATCCGGTACCGCAGCCGACATCAAGCATTGTAAAATCGGTCCGTCCGAGCAATTTTTGTACAGAAGAAATTTCCGGCGCAATAATCAGTTTTTTGTGTAGGGACTGAAACAGCTCGCTGTGAAAAAGCTCGGCGTCATCGATGCTATCCATCTGACGTTCATCAATTTGGCTAAGTGGAAGGGGACGAAGAAACTCAAGGGCGCAGGAATTGCAGCGATAGATGTATGAGGCTTGATCTCTTAGGGAATAGATAAAAATGACATCAGAGGAAATCGAGCCGCAGGATGGACATCTTTCACTGGATCCGCTGTGCGAGAATTTTTCAAAATTCGGCTCTAGCTGGGTCATTGAGCAGAAATCCTTCGGCTTGTCAGCCAGCATTTTACTGTATATGGAAAAGAAAAGGCAAGGTGCCGCTGTCAGAAAGTCAAGACCCTACCCATGCTCGTGTTTTTCCCATTCCCCGTTTTATGGGAAATGCGCTTCAATGTCCATGCGGCAGTGCAGAACACGAACAATTTCGATCATCTCGACGTGAATTTGACGGTAAAAAATCACATGGCTGCCGGTATTCAATTTTCTATATCCTGTTCGAATTTCGCTGCAATCCTTCCCTTTGAGTGGATTGAACGCCAACTGTTGAAATGAAATGTCCAACATTTGTAGATACAAATTGCGTTGGTCATGTCCCCAACGGTCTTGCGTAAACCTGGCAATTCCTTTCAAATCTGCTTTTGCCTTGTTTGTCAGGGTAAAAGTGGGCATCACTTAAAATCTTCTTCGTCAAGCTCAGAAAGCAAGTTATTGAGCGAATAATCAGAAGTGCCGCTTTCCTCACCCTCTATTAGTGCGTGGCGCAATAACGAGACTTTGGCTTCCCGCTCCTCCAATAGTCGCAGACCAGCACGGATTGTTTCACTTGCTGAGCCAAACCGACCGAGGACAACCTGCTGAGAAATGAATTTTTCATAGTGATTACCGAGAGTAACACTGGTATTTTTTTGCATGATTATACCTCCACTTATGTAGTTATATTTACATGTATAATATTTATTGGTACTGGTCAAGGGGCAAGCCGTACAAAATAGCCAATAAAGCCACCTGGCTTTGCTCTGCTTCTGAACATAGGTAGAGCGTCCCACTGTAATTTTATTCTGTTCTTACCCCATTTTTCATAAAATATGGAGCAGTGGATTTATTTCAAAACAACCTGATTTTCCGCAATACTTAAAATAAATCTGTCCCCTTTTTCTTTTTTTTCTTTACTTCCATCACTCCATCAGGTCTCCGATTTGAGAAAAACCGACTATCCGTAAACCACTACTGCGGTTCTGGCTTTCATCACCACCGTAAACAACAACTCCAGGAGTTGCTTTGGGATTAAGAGAACGATAATATTCTATCCCCTTCCAGGCATCCCGCTGGACTGTTGCCGCCGACTTGATCTCTATTGGAATAATAGCATCACCGGATTCATGTAATACATCCACCTCATGCCCCGCATTATCCCGCCAATAGTATAGTTTCGGTTCGCGCACCCTGTTCAGGCGTTGCTTCATCAATTCAGTTACCACAAATGTTTCAAAAAGTGATCCAACAAGCGGGTGGCTCGCAACCTGTTCAGCACGCTCAATTCCCAACAGATGGCAAGCAAGCCCAACGTCCCAGAAGTAAAGTTTTGGCGCTTTGATCAACCGTTTATTGAAATTGTTAAAGTGAGGCTGTAGCAGAGTAATAATAAAACTGGCTTCCAGCAGCGATAACCAGGAACGGGCGGTGTTGTGGTTGATACCTGCGTCAACGGCAAGGGAACTAGCGTTCAGTATCTGCCCCGTCCGTCCTGCACATAATTTCAGGAAGCGAGAGAAGGCGTGTAGATCCTTGATCGCCATTATTTCACGCACGTCTCGCTCTACGTATGTGGTGATATAAAATGAGAGCGCTTCGACAGGATCAAGATTATCGGCAAATATGCGGGGATAGAAGCCGTTAAACAAGAGATGCGGGACGTCTGAAGGGATACCGACGAATTCAGTACGTTCTGAGAGACTTAACGGAAGTAGATTAAGGATTGCCGTCCGACCAGCAAGCGATTGCGACACCGACTCCATCAGCAGCAACTGATGACTGCCGGTAAGAATATATGCGCCTTTCAACTCCGATCTGGCATCCACCCTCACCTGTATTTCGGATAATAGGCTCGGGACTCGCTGGATTTCGTCCAATATTGCCCCATCCCTGGCATGGGTATCAAGAAAACCAACCGGGTCGGACAATGCAAAATCTCGAAGCGATAGTTTTTCAAGGGACACATAGGGCTTGTCCGGAAAAGCCATCCTCGTGAGAGTGCTTTTTCCGGACTGCCTTGGCCCTACAATAGTGATGACTGGGTATTGCCCGGCTAAGCGGATAAGATCATTTTGTATGGTTCGTTGAATTAACATGGAAGGAACACTACCACCAGAGCATACTGATTGTCAATTCAAACAGAATTTTGTATGGTTATTTTGTTTCTACTCAGATTGTAGAACTCTCCCCTGACAAGCTTTTGTGATTGAATTTAAAAAAGATCCGTCCCCTTTTCACTCCTACCCGAAATCCCGGCCATATGACTTCCCGAGAAAGTATAAACAATGTTGACACACAATTGATTTATGTTTAACATCGAGGTTCTTGCAAAAGTACCACACCGTCATTCCCGAGTGCTTTTATCGGGAATCCAGTTTCGTAAATTCAGCGTGTTATGGATTCCCGCCTGCGCGGGAATGACGGCTCGTGGACATAAATCCTCATTTTGCAAGAGGCTCACATCGAGTGATAAATGTTGTTTGAACCCTGAC
>JACDZF010000157.1 GCA_013426795.1 Desulfocapsa sp.
CTAATTGTTCGACAATCAGTAAGCCTTTCTATATGAGCGTTGTCCCAACCGAATTTGTAGAGATTATGAGCGCTACTCATGAATGCTCTCGATGTAAATATAATACCAAAGTATAAACAGGCTTCATCGGACCCCGCAAACAGAGCGGGTCTGATGAGCCTGAACGTTAGAGATCATGGAGTCACTATGACTATGAGTTTTCCTAAGATATTCAAAGCTGGTTTGATCGCCCTTTGGATTTCGATTTGTTTCCAAGTGCTTTCTGTTTTTGTAGTAAGTTCAGTCAGTTTCTTTGGAAGCGATTTGCTCTTCAATACACTGATTGCATTGCCCTCAGTATTTCTCGCATTTCTCGCGCATAGAACATCAGCTGGGAAAAACTGGGCTAGGGTTACTTTTCTCATTTTGTTTCTTGTTCTAATCCTTCCATCAGGTTTGATTAAGAGCATCCCATTTGTTTTTGGTTTGGTTAACGGCCAGCTATCGAGCATAGACTGGCATTATCAATTTGCATCGGCCTTAATAACTATCGCTTTGCTACTCCAAGCTTTCTCTCTTTTCGTGTTCTTCTCAAAACCTTCAGCGCTTTGTTTTCGGCAGTCAAAATCGTGATTTCGAACCCGGCGCTCAACCTCGCTCCCTTTGGTCGCTGGACGCTGCGCGATAAAGCCGCGCAGCGCTGGTTAGCTCTACGTTATCTACCAAACATCATCTGTTATCCTGGTGGAGCAACTTTTTTACCGTGGAAGAGTGTGACTCCAATGGTGCTTTGATGCCCTATCTCCAGCGAATATCCAAAATCCAGGCGAGCCTGCGCCGGAAAAAACTCGACGCCCTGCTGGTCAGTCAACCCGGAAACCGGCACTACCTGAGCGGCTTTTCGGCCCTCGATCATGGGATTGAGGAGAGCGCGGGGCTTTTGCTGATTCCGGCCAAGGGGGATGCCCGCCTGCTCACTGATTTTCGGTTCAAGCTCCAGGCCGAGGCCGAGGCCGCTTTTCTTTCGGTCATTCTTTATGCCAAAGGGGTGCCGGCCCTGCTCCAGGAGATTCTGCCGGAGCTTGCCATCCGGACCCTTGCCTTTGAAAGTCACTACACCCTCCACTCCTTTGCCGAAAAGCTCACTGCCCTTGGCCATAGGATCGGGGTGCAGATGGTGCCGGTGACGGAGTGCGTGGAGGCGTTCCGGGTCATCAAGGAGGAGGTGGAGATCGAGGCGATACGGGCCGCGGTGGCCCTCAACGAAAGGGTCTTCGAGGAGGTGTTTCCCTCCGTTGTTTGCGGTCGGACGGAAAGCGAGATTGCCCGTCAGATTGAGTCCGCCATGTACGGCCTGGGTGCCCAGTCGCCCAGTTTCAGCACCATTGTGGCCACCGGCCCGAACAGCGCCTTGCCGCACGCGGTGCCCGGCAGAATGGTCATTGAGGCCAATCAGCCGGTGATGATTGATATGGGGCTGATTCTGAACGGGTACTGCTCGGACATGACCCGCACCTTTGTCGTGGGTGAGCCCGACAGCCGCTATCTGGCCATTCACCGCCTCGTGCGCCGGGCCCAGCTGGCGGCCATGGCCGGAATCCGGGAGGGGGTGGAGGCGGCCCATGTCGATAAGATTGCCCGGGACATCATCGCCGATGCCGGCTACGGGCCGGCTTTCGGCCATTCCCTCGGGCATGGCGTGGGCCTGGCGGTGCACGAGGAGCCGCGCCTGTCCTCACGCAATGGAAAAAAGCTGCGGGCCGGGATGGTGGTGACCGTGGAACCCGGTATTTATATTCCCGGCTGGGGCGGAGTCCGTCTGGAAAACATGGTGGTCGTCCGTGCCGACGGCTGTGAACTGCTCAATAAAAATTCAACCTGGCTGGATCTATGATCGCAATGGGCGTACGCAAATATTTTGTTCTTGATACCAATGTCCTTCTCCACAATTCTGAATCCCTCACCTCCTTTGACGATAACTATGTCATCCTGCCGATGACCGTCATTGAGGAACTGGACAGCTTCAAGCGCCGTAACGATGAGCTGGGGCGCAGCGCCCGGTATGTGATCCGCGAGATTGACAAGCTCCGCACCCAGGGCTCGCTCAAGGATGGCGTGCTTATGGAAAACAACGGTATTCTCCAGATTATCGTGGAACGCAAGGATATCCCCGGGATCTGTATTGACATGTCGGTGCCGGATAACCGGATCCTGGCGGTGGCCAATTCCCTGCACCAGGAAGGAAAAAAGGTGATCTTTGTCTCAAAAGATATCAATGCCCGCCTCAAGGCCGATGCCCTGGGCATTGACGTTATGGATTTTGAGAAGCAGAAATGTAATTTTGACGAGCTCTACACCGGCTGGACCGAGGAACGGGTGTCCACCGAGATGGTCAATCGCTTCCATGAGCAGAAGGGGCTGGAGATGGACGATGGTGATTTTCTGATCAACCAGTTTGTTCTCCTCCAGGATCTCTCCAACCCCAAACACACCGGGCTTGGCCGGGCGGTGGGGCCAAAAAGCATTGTTCCTCTCAATACCAGCTTTGACAGTGCCTGGAACGTCCATGCCCGTTCCAAGGAACAGCGCATGGCCATGGAGCTGCTGATGGATCCAAAGATCAGTCTGGTGAGCATGATCGGTCAGGCCGGAACCGGCAAGACCCTGCTTGCCCTGGCCGCCGGACTGGAATGTGTCCTCCAGCAGGAGAGTTTCGAGAAGCTGCTCGTGTCCCGGCCGGTGATTCCCATGGGCAAGGATATCGGCTATCTGCCCGGTACCAAGGATGAGAAGCTCTCTTTGTGGATGCAGCCCATCTATGACAACCTTATCTTCCTGATGCAGAAGAATCATCGGATGGAGGAGGGCACGGTGCAGAACAAGGTCAATATGCTGTTCAAGGAACAGCGGGTGGAGCTGGAGGCCCTGACCTATATTCGAGGCCGCTCCATCCCCCGCCAGTTTGTCGTCGTTGATGAGGCCCAGAACCTGACTCCCCATGAGGTGAAGACAATCATCTCCCGCGCCGGGGAAGGCACCAAGATGGTCCTCACCGGCGATCCCCAGCAGATTGACAATCCCTATCTCGACTCTTCTTCCAATGGTCTGTCCTATGCCGTGGAGAAGTTGAAGGGACAGTCGATGTATGGCCATGTGACCCTGAGCAAGAGCGAGCGAAGTCCATTGTCGGCCATTGCCGCGCAGTTGTTGTAAAAGACCGGGACCCTGCTGCATGGCGAATTGCATTGCACCATCATCATTCCCGGCAGATATGTATCGAGAAGATACCGAATTTATGAAAAAAAATGGATTTCCCATGAAAAACAGGGGAATGACATCCTGGTCAGCTTGTACGAACTGGAAACAGAAGGCAATGACGAACAGACCAAAGGGCTCTGATCTTGTCCTTTGACCTTTGAGTGGAACCGATACCTTTACCGTCAATACACCATGCGCCAATATCTGATTGATGATCTTTCTCCCATGGAACGGGATAACATTGACTCCTACCTGAAACGAACCTTCCAGCGAGGGCCGATGATCGGCCTCTACTGGATTGTCCTGCCCGCCGAGATGCTGTCGGAGCTCCAGCGCCAGCATGTGGAAAAATGCGGCCCCTATTATTGCGGGGTGGAGGTGGAGAAATACGCGGTTCGCTTTGAGATGCTGGTGCGCAGCCACGCCAACCTGCATTGCGACTGTATCGCCCATGCAACCCAGGAGCAGCGGCAGTATATCCTTGATCTGGCCGACAGGATGCTTGCCGAAGAGATGATCCGTTCCTGATTGACCAGGGGTATTTGATATTCCGGCAGGGTATTCTGCCGGCTTTTCCCTTTGCAATGCGAGAGTTTGAGAAGTAGGATTTACGGGAGTCACGGGAATGATCCGTTTTATGAGACCCCTTGGTTATTTATTTTTCGTGTTGGAGATTCTATGAGCAGTTCAGTTGATTCTACCCCTCAGTTCATTGAAAAGGTCTATCAGAAAATGGAGGCCAACCTGGCCGTGGTCAGAAAACGGCTTGGTCGCCCTCTCACCAGTGCCGAGAAGATTCTCTATGGTCACCTTGATGAGCCCCTGGAGGCCGAGCTGATCCCCGGTGTTTCGTACGTCAAAACCCGGCCCGACCGCATTGCCCTGCAGGATGCCACCGCCCAGATGGCCATTCTCCAGTTTATGCTGGCGGGCAAAAATGAGGCGGCGGTGCCGGTGACGGTGCACTGTGATCATCTGGTCCGGGCAGTTCGCGGGGCGGCGGCGGACATCGGCACGGCGCGCATGGAAAACCGGGAGGTCTATGATTTTCTTGCCTCAGCCTCCCAGCGCTATGGTTTCGGCTGCTGGCTGCCGGGTGCCGGGATTATCCATCAGGTGGTGATCGAGCAGTATGGATTTCCCGGCCTGATGATGCTGGGCACCGACTCGCACACCCCCAATGCCGGAGGCATCGGCGCCTTTGCCTCGGGGGTGGGCGGGGCCGATGCCGTTGATGTCATGGTCGGTATGCCCTGGGAGGTGCTGCTGCCGAAATTTGTCGGGGTGCGCCTCACCGGGCAGTTGCAGGGTTGGGCCGCTCCCAAGGATGTTATCCTGAAACTCCTGGGGATGCTCACCTGTTCCGGCGGCACCAACCGGGTGTTTGAGTATTTTGGCCCCGGCGCTGCCACCCTTTCCTGCACCGGCAAGGCGACCATCTGTAATATGGGCGCCGAGCTTGGCGCCACCACCTCGGTTTTCCCCTATGATGAGCATATGGCCACCTATCTTCAGGCCTGCGGTCGGGGGGAGGCGGCAGCCCTGGCGACCAAGTACGCCCATCTGCTCCAGGCCGACGCGGAGGTGCTGGCCGAGCCTGAAAAATATTTTGACCAGGTCATCGAGATTGATCTGAACAGCCTCGAGCCCCATCTGGTGGGGCCCCATTCACCGGATCTGGCGGTGACGGTGTCGGGGATGAAGGAGTACGTCGAAAAAGGCGGCTATCCCGCCAACGTGACCTATGCCCTGGTGGGCTCCTGCACCAACTCCTCCTATGAGGATATGGGGCGCGTCGCGGCCATGGCCGAGCAGATCATCGCCAAGGGGCTGAAGCTGAAGATCCCTCTGCTCTTGACTCCCGGCTCCGAGCAGGTGCGCGCCACCCTGGAGCGGGACGGACAGCTTGCCAAGCTGGCGGCCATCGGGGTCACGGTGCTTGCCAATGCCTGCGGCCCCTGCATCGGTCAATGGACACGCTCCGGCATTGATTCGGGTTTTAAAAATTCCATTGTCACCTCCTACAACCGCAATTTTCCCAGGCGCAACGACGGCAACAGCGGGACCTGCGGCTTTATCGGCAGTCCCGAGACCTGTCTGGCCTATGCCATGGTCGGTGATTTTAATGTGAATCCCTTCACTGACCCACTCCAGGCGGCGGATGGCACTTTCTTTGTCTTGACCCCGCCGGGAAAGGTTCCAGAGGTTCCAGCGCAGGGCCTGGTGCGGGATGAAGAGGGATTCCTGGCCCCGGTGGAGTCCATTGCCGAGCGCATGGCGGTGACGGTGCGGGTGGCCCCGGATTCTGAGCGCCTGGCCCTGCTCTCTCCCTTTCCAGCCTGGAATGGAAAGGCCTACCGAGGCCTGCGGCTGCTGATGAAGGCAAAGGGTAAGTGCACCACCGATCATATCTCCCCGGCCGGGCCCTGGCTGAAGTTTCGCGGCCATCTGGATGCTATTTCCGGAAATATGTTCAGCGGCGCCACCAATGCCTTTACCGGTGAGATCGGCATCGGCCTCAATCAGTTGACCGGTGCCCGTCAGCCCTATAATGAGATTGCCCGGGCCTATACGGCAGCCGGAGACAGCTGGCTGGCGGTGGGCGACACCAACTATGGGGAAGGCTCATCCCGTGAGCATGCGGCCATGAGCCCCCGCCATATGGGCGGCCGGGTGGTGATAACCCGCACTTTTGCCCGCATCCATGAGACCAACCTGAAAAAACAGGGGGTTCTGCCGTTGACTTTTATCAGCAGTGGGGATTATGATCTTATCCAGGAGACCGATCTGGTGGACATCCTTGGCCTGCGTGAACTTACCCCCGGCTCCATCGTGACGGCGGTATTGCATCACCGTGATGGATCGGAGGAGACAGTGTCTCTGCGCCATTCGCTGAATGCTGAACAGATAGAATGGTTTAAAGCCGGATCGGCCCTGAATTACTTAGGT